>CBDVAD010000272.1:0-5408 GCA_965371875.1 uncultured bacterium | reverse complement strand
TCTAAAGAAGATGGGGAGTATGAATATCTGCATGGTATAGGAGAGATGCTTCCCGGAGTGGAGAAAGCACTTATTGGTTTGGAAAAAGGCGCCAGTATTGATATTGTAGTTCTACCTGAAGAGGGCTTCGGTATTAAGTCGGAAGAGATGATTTTTGAGATTGATAAAGATATATTTCCGGAAGAAGCTGTTCTTGAGAAAGGAATGGAGTTTGATATTGAGGATGATGACGGAGAGAGCATTATTACAATTGTTGAGCTTCTGGGTGATAAGGTTTTAATAGATAAAAATCATCCACTTGCAGGAGAAACTCTAAAGGTTCAGGCGAAGATTCTCGATGTCAGAATGGCTGAAGACTGGGAAATTGAGCATTGGGGGGGTCATCATCATCACCATGACGGATGTGATCAGGATCATGACCATTGTGATCATTAGCTTTCCGTACAGACGCCCAATTTGGGCGTCTCTACGATCGGCTTGAACAAATATCTCTGCTTATTCTGCCGATTAACTCCCTGTCTTTCTGTATTATTTTGTTATCTTCCAATTCTTTTTCTATTCCATCAAGAAAATTTCTATTTTTCTCAGACGATATGGAATAAACTATCCATCGCCCATCTTTTTTTTGACTTATCAGTCCTGCATTTTTAAGCAGCTTTAGGTGTGCTGAAAGGGTTCCTCCTTTGATATCCAGAGCTTCAAGGAGCTCACATACACAAAGAGGCCTTATTAAAAGAAGCATTAGAATTCTAAACCTGTTTTCATCGCCCATTGCTTTAAACTTATGTATAACCTTTTCCATATGGACAGAATATAATTTGATCCTTGATTAATCAATGTTGATATACTATATTTAGCTATATAACTAAACATAGGTAGTATGATGCTGATAATTTTTACTAAGTTTGCGGATTTGATTGTTTATAGACTCATGGGATTGACTTTGGGTACACGCCTGGCCCAATCGATTCATTTCTTTGTCGAGGACGTTTCAAAAATATATGTTCTTCTGATTATTATGATTTACCTGATTTCTATTCTGAGAGCAGGATTGAATACGGATAAAATAAAGAGTTATCTGGAAAAAAAAGGCAGATGGGCAGGTTATTTTATTGCATCCGGTTTTGGAGCAATTACGCCCTTTTGTTCCTGTTCCAGTATACCTCTGTTTTTAGGTTTTACCAGCGCCGGAATACCACTGGGTATAACAATGTCTTTTCTAATAACATCACCTTTAATTAATGAAGTTGCAATAATCCTTCTGGGATCAATGCTTGGATTTAAATTTATGGTTATCTATGTAGTTATTGGTATAGGCTCAGGTATAATTGGTGGTCTTATCATTGATCTTCTTAGGGCTGATAGATATCTAACAGTTATGGGACAAAAGGCTTTGGATCGATCATCTTTATCTAATGGGAAACAGGATTTGACAGGTATTGTAGATAATATAAGTGGCTTTAGACTTAGACATGATTTTGCCGCTAATGAATTAAAAACTATCTTTTCGAGAGTATGGATCTGGGTCCTCGTCGGGGTTGGTCTTGGAGCTGTTATGCATGGTTTTATTCCTGATAACTGGATACTGGATCACCTGGGCAGGGGGCAATGGTGGAGTGTTCCCGGAGCTGTTGTATTGGGTATTCCGCTATATGCAAATGCAAGTGGAGTAATTCCCGTTGTTGAAACACTTATTAAACAGGGCTTACCTGTTGGAACAGCAATGGCCTTCATGATGAGTGTTGTTGCCGCAAGTTTTCCTGAATTTATGATGCTAAAACAGGTTATGAAGCCCCAGCTTTTGTTGATCTTCTTTATTATCCTTCTTATATTCTTCACTATGGCAGGATGGATTCTCAACATTGTTTTCTAGCAAAAAATTAATTATTCAAAAGGAGTATAGATGTGAAAATTGAAATTCTTGGAATGGGTTGTCCCTCCTGTGAGAAGCTTGAAAAAAATACTGAAGATGCAGTTAGATCTGCAGGTCTGGAAGCGGAAATTGTGAAAGTCAGTGACATGAATGCCATTATGGATTATGGAGTAACAAGGACACCTGCCCTTGTTATAGATGGAGTAGTTAAATCAAGTGGTGAGGTTTTAAATACGAGTAAAATTTTTGAGATAATAAATAGAGTTTAACTTGCTTTTCTCTGATTCTTTAATATAATTAAAGTTTGAGGTGATAGTTTAATTATGGATTTATTAGCTAGACTTAACAGAGGAAAGCAAAATAAATATATTAACCCTCTGTTAGCTGTAATTTTTCTGGCAGGATTGTATTTAAGTTCAACTTATCATTTTCTACTCTTTCATACACTTGCCGAGGTGTTTAGTATAGTTATTGCTTACTCTATTTTTCTTATAGCCTGGAACGCACGCGATTTTACCGAAAACAGTTATCTTCCCATTTTGGGGGTGGTATATTTTTTTGTAGGCAGCATTGATCTAATACATACTCTGGGATACTACGGGATGGGTATCTTTAAGGGATATAATGCTGACTTCCCAACTCAGCTATGGATAGCTGCCCGTTATCTTGAGAGTATCTCGCTGGTTATTGTGTTTTTTTTCAAAATAAAGGTAAAACATATCGCTTCAGTTTTCATGATATATGTACTTGTGTTCATAACTCTGGTAGTTCTAATCTTTTGGGGGCTGTTTCCTGAATGTTATATTGAGGGAACTGGATTAACTCCCTTCAAGAAAATTAGTGAATATATAATTTCAATATTTCTTGTAGTCTCAATTATAATAATTATTCGGTACAGACAAGATATGCATAAAACTGTACAAAAATGGCTGATTTTTTCATTATTATTGACAATTGGCTCAGAGCTGATGTTTACATTCTATATATCAGTCTATGGAATATCGAACCTATTTGGTCATTATCTTAAAATAGCTTCATTCTATTTTATTTATAAAGCATTAATTGAAACCAGCTTAAGGATGCCATATAGTGGTCTGTTTCATAAACTTCAGGAAAGCAATGTAAGAATTGAGAAGAGTGAGAAAGAACTAAAAATTGCGCTTGAAGAAAAGGAGATGCTTTTAAAGGAAGTTTATCACCGGACCAAGAATAATATGACTGTAATAAGCAGTCTTCTTAATCTTAAATCAGGAGAGTTGTCTGATCCTGATCTGGTTAATATTTTAAAAGATGCCAGTAACAGAATAGTTTCTATGGCTCTGGTCCAGGAAAAACTTTATAAATCCGGAGATCTTTATACAATTAGTTTACCTGAATATATTAAAGAGTTGTGCGATCGTATTAATGAGAGTTATAAGAGCATTGCGAAGGATATTGAACTAAAGATAGATATTGAACCTTCAATGATTCAGACTGATACTGCTGTATCAATGGGTTTAATTATCAACGAATTACTTTCCAATGCCTACAAATATGCATTTGTTGATAGACCAAATGGAGAAATAAGCATCTATTATAAAACAATAAAATCAGGAGAGAAAGAGTTAATCATTATTGATAATGGTATAGGTTTGCCTGCAGATTTTGATATAACAAAAACTTCTACCCTTGGGCTTCAGCTTGTAAATTTGACAATTATTGACCAGCTTAAAGGAACTCTAGAAATTAAAAGAGAAAATGGTACAGGATTCTACATTAAACTAAATATAAAAGACTAGAAAAGGGAGCCTTAAAAGACTCCCTTTTATTGTTCGGTGCTGCGATTCTCGCACCTCACTCACTAATAATTTTTATTACTACCTATCCAAACATAGGAACTACAGCCATAAGAACACCGGCAGCTACAGCAGATCCAATTACACCGGAGACATTTGGCCCCATTGCATGCATAAGAAGGTAGTTGTGTTTATTAGCTTCCTGTCCAACTTTGTTTGCTACTCGTGCAGCCATTGGAACTGCAGAAACTCCCGCTGCACCAATTAGCGGATTAATTGGATGTTTCTTTGACATAGCATTCATAAGTTTTGCAATAAGAATACCGCTTATTGTTCCAATGGAAAAAGCCAGAAGTCCCAGTACCAGAATGCCCAGTGTTTCTATTTTAAGAAATTTTGTTGCTTCAAGTTTGGAGCCAACTCCAAGGCCAAGAAGTATTGTAACAATGTTCATAAGGGCGTTCTGCATTGTGTTGGACAATCGATCAACAACGGCACTTTCTTTTGCTAGATTTCCAAACATAAGGGCACCGATTAACGGTGTTGCTTCCGGAAGCAGAACTATACATATTCCTAAAACAGCAAGAGGAAATATAATCTTTTCTGCTTTAGTTACATGTCTCAGCTGCTGCATTTTAATTTTACGTTCATGTTCGGTTGTAAAAAATCTCATAATTGGTGGTTGTATAATTGGAACCAGAGCCATGTATGAGTAAGCAGCTACAGCGATAGCACCCAGCAGATCGGGAGCAAGCTTCCTTGCTACAAAGATTGCTGTTGGACCATCGGCACCTCCGATAATTCCAATTGCTGCAGCATCTGCCAGGCTAAAGTCGAAGCCTGCATACTTTGAGAGAGCAAGTGCGCCCAGGAGAGTGGTAAAAATACCAAACTGGGCAGCTGCACCTAAAAGAGCTGTTTTTGGATTTGCAATAAGAGGTCCAAAATCGGTCATTGCTCCAACACCCATAAAAATAAGTAATGGAAATAAACCGTTTGAAATACCAAAGCCTGATATTATACCAAGAAAACCCTCTGCTCCTGCAATATGTGCAACAGGAATATTAGCAAGAATTGCTCCAAAGCCGATAGGCAGGAGCAAAAGGGGTTCAAACCCCTTTTTTATTGCCAGATAGATCAATAAAATACCCACCAGGATCATAATTGCCTGCTGCCATGTGAAGTTCATCAGACCTGTCTGGCTCCAGAAAGCTAATAAGGAGTCTAATACACTCATTCAAAATCTCCTAATTAATCACTGCAAGCGTATCGCCGGCAATAATTTGATCACCTTCTTTAACAGGAATATCTGTTATAGTCCCTGTAGCGGTGGAATTTATTTCAGTTTCCATTTTCATGGATTCAACTACCATTATAACTTCATCTTCTTCAACGGTGTCACCTGTATTTTTTATCATCTTAAGGACAAGCCCAGGAAGCGGGGCTTCCACAATTACCTGATTTCCTCCTGATGATACTGCAGGTGAAGCAGCAGCCTTTACAGGAGCCGGGGTTCCAAGTGTTTTTACTGGTTTTACAGTCTTTGGTGCAGTCTTAACCACAGGAGCCGCCACAGGGGCTGCTGATTTTGGAGCAGGCGCACTTTTTGAACCAGATGAGGCGTCTGCTGTAATTATAGCAAGAGTATCTCCTGCTACAATCTGACTGCCTTCTTTTAGAGGAAGGTCAGCGATTGTTCCGGCTGATGGTGCATTTATCTCAGTTTCCATTTTCATGGATTCTACTATCATAATAACATC
>CBDVAD010000271.1:0-5421 GCA_965371875.1 uncultured bacterium | reverse complement strand
AAGGGCGAACGGCCGTTCGCCCCAACGGGATAATCTTAAACCAAACCAAAAACTGGACATCGAAAACATCCTGAAAGATCTCGAACATTACCACCCCAGAAGGCGCAACTGGATCTGGAGATCACCGGGTAAAGGCACGATGCCTCACGTCTCTGAAGTAAGGGCGAACGGCCGTTCGCCCCAACGGATAGGAAAATTCGATTATCTGGAGACATCCAATAACCTGAAGGCCTCGGTCCCCCTACCCGCCGCTCACTACTTCGATAATATAGATCCACAACCAGCCTGCTCTATAACAACAGAGATTGCTTCCGGCAGATTCGAAGATGATATTCGCAGGATGAGGATGGCGGCATGGCATGGCGCAGATCACCTGATGGTAATCCGAACAGCAGGCCAAAGCCATATGGAAGGACTCATCGAAGGGACTCCCCAGGGTATCGGAGGAGTACCAATAACAAGAAAACAGATCCGGGCACAAAGAAAGGCTCTTGATCTGATTGAAGATGAAGTTGGCCGGCCGATCAATTATCACTCTTATATAAGTGGGGTTGCAGGACCGGAAATGGCTGTAATGTTTGCAGAAGAGGGTGTAAACGGTGCACATCAGGACCCTCAGTACAATGTAATCTACAGAAATATCAATATGGTAAGAAGCTTTGTTGATGCGGCTGTAGCAAAAAAAATGATTGCCTGGGCTGGAATTGCCCAGATAGATGGTGCCCACAATGCAAATGCCACAGCCCGGGAAGCATGGAAAGTTATGCCGGAACTTATGGTTCAGCATGGAATAAACTGCGTATTCTCCGTTAAGGCAGGAATAAAAAAAGAAAATATCTGCCTTTCTACGGTACCACCCACAGCTCCGCCTGCTCCATGCATGCGAATGGATCTGCCCTATGCCGTTGCACTAAGGGAACTTTTTAAAGAATACAAAATGAGAGCCCAGCAAAATACTAAGTACATGAGCTCATCAACCCGGGAAGCTACTGTATCCCACACCTTAAATCTTCTTATTTCTGAACTCACCTCTGCTGATATTCAGTCTACAATTACTCCTGATGAAGGGAGAAATGTACCATGGCATATTTACAATATGGAAGGAACAGATACAGCTAAGCAAGCTTTTGCAGGAATGGACGGCCTTGGAACTATGCTGGAAATTAAAAGGCATAACAGCGAACTTGGAGATAAAGTAAGAGAATTAAAAGAAAGAGCCATTCTTTTCCTTGAAGAGATGATCGAGGAAGGAGGATACTTCAAGGCTGTGGAAGAGGGGTTTTTTGTTGACTCCGGTGAATATCCCGAACGAAACGGAGATGGTATTTCAAGAAAAATTGACGGTGGAATAGGAGTCGGTACAGTTTATGAAAGAGATACTGATTATATGGCTCCTGTAACTGCACACTTTGGATATAACAACCTTGCCACTTTCGGAGAGGAAGCCGTAAAAGATCCATCATCTCTTATTGGAGGAGGTACTTTTGAAGTTCCTGACAAGATAGTTTTTATTGATGAACTCGACGAAGAGGACAATGTAAATGTACGAATGGAAAGAACTGCAGAGCTCCGCCACACATCCAATATTATGCCGGAAATGGAGTGGCAGGGTGACGGTATTGTACAAACAACAATGTTCCTGCCAACAGATAAACGAACGGCATCCTTTGCAGCAATAGAAATAGGTAAAAAGATGGGTCTTGCGGATGTTGAAGTGATCAATGTAGAAGTAATGCACCCGGCTGAAGGAACAAGAGTAGAAATTAAAGGAAGGGTTGATTTTACAATAGACACAGCAAAACTGGACATTCCACCTGAACCTGAAATTATGACAGAAGATGAGATCAGATCTATAATAAAGTCAAACCCCATGACGATTGTTGCCGGAACAGTAGGTTCCGATGAGCACTCTGTGGGGTTAAGAGAAATAATCGATATTAAACACGGCGGAATTGAAGGATTCGGAATTGATTGCCAATACCTTGGAACCTCAGTCCCTCTGGAAAAGCTTATAGATGCTGCCATTGAGACTAATGCTGATGCAATACTTATTTCAACAATCATCAGCCACGATGATATACACTATAAAATTATGAAGGATCTTCATAATTTAAGTGTTGAAAAAGGAATAAGGGATAAAATAATTCTGGTTGCAGGAGGGACCCAGGTATCACCGGAGATTGCTGCTGAACAGGGAATAGATGCCGGATTCGGTCGGGGGACAAAGGGCATTGGAGTTGCAACTTTTCTTGTGAAACGAAGGAAAGAAATGGAAGCCCTTCGGCAAGCTCAGGGACCGGAAGAAGGGAAATAGGCTGAAGGATATTAGGGAGATAGGAAGAGAGTGAAGATTGATGTTCTGATTGCTGAAATTGGGAGTACTACAACTCTGGTAAATGCTTTTAATGATATTGACAGCTTAAGTCCTGTATTTCTAGGTCAGGGCTCGACTTCAACAAGTATTGAACAGGGTGATGTAAGGATTGGACTGGAAGGGGCTATAGATAATCTAAAGGTAAATCTTTCAAATCCAGGCAAGCAGGCACAGAATCAGAAGATGAAACTCAATCCTTCAGAAAAATTGACATGGGATTCATTTCTGGCAACTTCCAGTGCAGCAGGGGGATTGAGAATGACCGTCCATGGGCTGGTATATGATATGACAGTAAAGGCTGCCAGGGAAGCTGCCCTGGGAGCAGGGGCTAATATACATCAGGTAACTGCTGGTAAAATGAGGCAGAGTGACATTGACAGAATGATTAGCATAAAGCCAAATATCATCATGATTGCCGGTGGAGTAAATTATGGTGAAAGATATACTGCCATTGAAAATGCTGAGGCTATCTGCAATGCTTTGAATCTGGCCTCATTTCGAATTCCAGTAATATACGCCGGGAATATTGAGAATCAGGATGAGATCAAAAAAATATTTTCAAACTATAAAGGAAAACTTGTAATAGTTGGAAACGTATATCCCCGGATTGATGATCTTAATATTGGCCCTGCCCGAAAAATAATTCAGGCAGTATTTGAAGATCATATTATCCATGCCCCAGGAATGGAGCATATCAGGGATATGGTAGACGGTCCAATAGTACCTACACCCGGAGGTGTCATGCTGGCAGCTGAAATTCTAAAAGAGAATATAGGTGATCTGGTAGTGGTCGATGTCGGCGGAGCTACAACTGATATCCATTCAGTTACCTCAGGTAGTGAAGAAATCAGCCGGATTCTTATCAGCCCCGAGCCATATGCTAAAAGAACAGTAGAAGGGGATCTGGGAATCTATGTAAACAGAAAAAATGTCCTGCTGATCCTGCTCCAACACAAAAAAAGTATTGGTCCGGACAGTAATAAGTTAAAAAGTGAACTCATCAAATCTGTTGAATTTTTAGGTCCGGTTCCGAAAACGGATAGAGAAAAAGAACTGGCCCATGATCTTACTCAGATATCAGCTGTTACAGCCCTTGAAAGACATGCCGGAAATTTCAGGGATCTCTACGGTCCACAAGGAAAGACTAAAATCGCTGAAGGTCGGGATCTTACAGCAATTAAATACTGCATAGGCACTGGTGGTGCCCTGACCAGATTAAAGGGAGGCAGGGAGATTCTGCATAAAATGATTGGAAGCTCCCATGTAAAAAAACTATATCCGGGAAATGGAACAAAATTTCTAATCGACAAAGACTACACAATGGCCAGCCTGGGAGTTCTTTCAAAACAATTTCCGGTCGCTGCAGTTAAACTGCTAAAACAGAGTATAGGATTATCAAATGAATAAGCTAACAGGTCTATCCCTACTACTAATATTATTTCAGGAGAAAGCATAATGTCAGGGCCGGTTATTACAGTAGATTTAAAAAAAATAGAAGATAACACGAGAGTCATTGTAGACTTCTGCGGAGAACATGACATTGATGTAATAGGAGTTTCCAAGGTTACCTGCGGTATGCCTTCTGTTGCAAAAGCAATGATTGCCGGAGGGGTAAAAGGGATAGGAGAATCCCGAATTGAGAATATCAACAGGCTTCGTGCCAGCGGGATAAATCACCCGGTAACACTTTTGAGAATTCCTCCTCTTTCAGGGGTTGATGAAATTGTTAACTCCGTGGATATCAGTCTGAACTCTGAACTATCTGTAATAAAAGAATTATCCCGGGCAGCTGATAAAAGAGGAAAAGTACATGGTGTAATCCTGATGCTGGATCTTGGAGATCTTCGTGAAGGGATATGGCCTGATGATCTCATAAAAATTGCAACAGAGACTGTAAAACTGCCAGGAGTAAGACTGGCAGGTCTTGGAACAAATCTAACCTGTTATGGAGGGGTTCTTCCATCAGATAAAAACATGCAGATGCTTGTGGATTATGCACATCGAATTGAAGATTCTCTGGATATCAAACTCGACATTATTTCAGGAGGGAATTCTTCTTCTCTTGATCTTGTAAGACAAGGAAAAATGCCGAAGGAGATTAACCAGTTAAGAATTGGAGAGGCAATAATGCTCGGCAGAGAAACAGCTTTTGGTAAAACATGGCCGGGAACAACCTTCGATGCATTTACCCTGGAAGCAGAGCTGATAGAAATCAAATCAAAACCATCACTGCCTATAGGGGAAACCGGAATGGATGCATTTGGAGGTAAACCCGTTTTTGAAGATAAAGGGAAGATGATCCGCGGCATCCTTAATATTGGCAGGGAGGATGTAGATACTGAAGGGCTCACTCCCCTTAATAGGGACCTATCTATAATTGGAGCATCCAGTGATCATCTTCTTCTGAATATTACGGAAATCATGGAAAAACCATTACTGGGAGACAGAATAGGATTTACCCTTAACTATGGGGCTCTTCTTGCAGGAATGACATCTGCATATGTACTTAAAAAACCCCTGCTTCCCGATAGCAGTTCGATAAAAAATAAGATTGCTATGGTTGGCTCTTCTCCTGTATTTAATACACCGGAAGTAAAATCCAGACTTTCTTCTCTGGGAGTTGAAGTAACGGGGCCTATACCTTCAACGACCGTAAATATAGAACAATCATTCAAAGAAGGAACTGTACCTTTTATTGCAGGCCCGAAAAGGGTCACTCTTTCAGGTATGACTGCAATGAAAAATGTACTTGGTCAAAGCGGATTAATTATTCTCGACTCCCATGCTTCTCTGATGGTTTCCGAATCAGCCAAAGAAGACAGAAAAATTCTCTCCACTGCCCTTGGACTTGTTGACAATAATATCAATATGAGTTCCGAGTTTTCCCCGGAAAATATAGTTATTATAGGGCTTCAGGAAGCGGAAAAAGAGGAATCTGATCTTATACGACGACTTAACCTGACTGTTTTTACAATGGAGGATATTGATCTTCTAGGTATAAGAGAGGTAACCAGGAGGGCATTACGAACTGCATGTTCAGGGACCCA
>CBDVAD010000270.1:0-5424 GCA_965371875.1 uncultured bacterium | reverse complement strand
CCTGCAAGTACAACAAGACCGCCTTTTTTGCTTTTCTTTTGTCCGCCTATTTTTGAATTCCCTTTTTTATCCATGCCGTTTCCCTGTTGTTGATTTTTATTGTTTACATCTTTATCCATCATAAGAGAGCCCCCATAACAAGAGCTATCCCAACGGCAATAACAAAGCTTACTCCGTTTCTTAGAAATGTAAGTTTCTTCCCAAGTTCCCTTATCTCTATAGGAAGAGTAACAAAACCAATCATAGTCAGAGTTGTTATAAATGCAGCTGCTACTGAAATTGAGGCTCCGGACTCAACGAGGGAAGCTGTTAGTGGAAAGGCAATAAGGGATGGGATCATAAGTATAGCTCCGGCAACAGATGCCATGGCAATCCCGATAATACCGGATTGGTTTCCCAGAAGCTTCGATATTAGTTCAGATTTAAAAAATCCCATAAGCAGTCCTACCAGAACTATAATAATTCCAATAGCAGGAGCCATATTCAAGGTCCCTTTCAAAGCAACCTTTAAGGCCTTTATTGATTTTTGCTTATTCTTATAAAATGAAAAGCTAATTCCCAGAATAGCAAATAGATTTATAATAATAACTGTTACATTTATCTGCACATATTCCTCCCATGGTAAAATAGATCCTCATATGTTAGTGAACATGCACTAACATATGAGGATCTATTGTATCATATACATCAGACTACAAATCGTCAACAGAGGATTTGAGTTAAATAATTGATTTTATATGCATTTTGTAGTATGTTTGCATACATGGAGGAATGTATGCCGTTATTACAGGTAAGAGATTTTCCCGAAGACGTTTATGAAAGTCTGACTAAAGTAGCAAAAGAAGATAATCGCAGTATTTCACAAGAGACAATTGTACTCCTTCGCTCTGCTTTAAACCAAAAAGAAGAGAGGATGTCCAGACGTAGAAAAGTATTAGAAGAAATAGATGGGTTGGATCTTGGAAATACGGACAAATTCCCGGATCCTGTTCTTCTTATTAGAAAGGACAGGGATAGATGACTGTTGTACTGGATGCTAATGCAGGCATCGAAATTGTTTTAAACCGATCAAAATCACCATTATTAAAAGAACTCTTAATAAATTGTCGCAAAGTAATCAGTTCCGATCTGTATAAAGCAGAGATTACAAATACCCTCTGGCAATATATAAAAGCAGGTCTTCTTTCCAAAGAAAAAGGAATCAGTCTCCTGAGACTGGCCGGGAATTTAGTTGACGAGTATTATGATATTAGTGAAAATAATAATGAATCACTTAGTGAGTCAGTTCGTTTAAATCATTCTTCCTATGATATGTTATATTTCACATTGGCAAGACGTACGGGAGCAGTAATTCTAACTCTTGATAAGAAATTATTAGCGTTAGCTCAAAAAGAAGGTATTGAAACTGTGAAATTAACATGAAGGTCGCAATAATTGGAGGAGGGGCAGCAGGTTTTTTTTCTGCAATTACTGTAAAGGAAAATCATCCAGAAGCAGAAGTAGTTATTTTTGAAAAAACTAATAAATTGCTTTTTAAAGTAAAAGTATCCGGGGGTGGACGGTGTAATCTTACCAATGGATGTCAAAGCATAAAAGAACTTGCTGATGCCTATCCCAGAGGACGGAAAGAATTAAAAAAAGCATTTAAAATTTTTAGTAACAAAGACGCCATGCAGTGGTTTGAGTCTAAAGCTGTTTCTTTGGTAGTTCAGGATGATAATTGTGTTTTCCCTGTATCTCAAAATTCACAAAGTATAATTGATTGTTTTCTTAGGGAAGTGAAAAAATTAGGTATAAAAATTGAAACAGGGTTTGGTCTTGAAGAAATTACACCAATGGATAACAATTTGGAATTGCATTTTTTAGATAGCAAAATTAAACCCGTAATTTTTGATAAAGTAATTGTTGCAACAGGAGGATCGACCGAAAGAAAGGGTCTGACCTGGCTTGAGAAATTAAATCATAAAATAGAAGAACCTGTTCCCTCACTGTTCACATTTAATATGCCTGGGGAGCCAATTACCGGATTAATGGGGATTGTAGTCGAGAATGCACTGCTTGGAATTCAGGGAACAAAGCTTAAATCAAAGGGTCCTCTGCTTATTACCCATTGGGGAATGAGTGGCCCGGCTGTTCTGAAATTATCAGCTTTTGGTGCAAGGTTACTAAGTGACAAAGGTTATAATTTCAAAATACAGGTTAACTGGGCTAATGAACAAAATATGGACATTGTCAGAGAAAAATTAGTAATTATATCAGGTGAACATTCAAATAAATTGTTATCAAACTTCAGACCATATGCTCTTCCTGAAAGGTTATGGAGTTATCTGTTAGAGAAAAGTGAACTCTCCAGATCAAAAAAATGGAATGAACTGGGTAAGAAGGGGATGAATAAGCTGGTAAGTGTATTAACCAATGATATTTATTCTGTAAAAGGAAAAACAACATTTAAAGAAGAGTTTGTTACCTGTGGCGGTGTAAGCCTTGAAAGTATTGACTTTAACACTATGGAAAGCAGGGTCTGTAAGAACCTCTACTTTGCCGGAGAGGTTCTGGATATTGATGGTATTACCGGAGGGTATAATTTGCAGGCCGCGTGGACAACAGCATTTATAGCAGGGAAGTTGAAGTAATCAAATAGTAAATATGGATAGGAATTTTAGAAGGGTAAAATAACAATGGCTAGAATTGAAGTAATTGAATACGAAGAATCATCCGGACGACTTAAAGAAATTTATAGTGACTTGATTGATAAAAGAGGAAAGCTTGCAGAGGTTCATACTATTCAGAGTCTGCGACCTGAAAGTATTGTAAAGCATATTGATCTATATCTGGAAATAATGTTTACCAAATCTGAGCTTTCCCGTGCTGAAAGGGAGATGATGGCTGTGGTCGTTTCCAAAGCAAACGGTTGTGAATATTGTCAAATCCATCATGGAGAAGCATTAAAATTTTATTGGAAGGATAATCAGAAACTGGCTTTGTTAAGAAAAGACTACAAGCAGGCAGGTTTGACATATAAAGAACTGCAGTTGTGTGAGTTTGCAGAATCTCTTACTCTGCATCCGGGGTTGTCGGAGAAAAATGATCCCACAAAAAAATTACGTAAAGCAGGTCTTGGTGATAGTGCCATACTGGATGCCTCCCTTGTCGTTTCCTATTTCAATTTTGTTAACAGGATAGTTTTATCTCTGGATGTTGATCTGGAAGCAGATTCCGGAGCAGGTTATAAATATTAGAGGCACTGAAACTATTCTGGCAAAATTTGAAAGTTAAGTAATATAGCTGTAAATTGAATGGTAGTAATTGGTTTTGTATCTTCTTTATAATATGGAGGAAGATTGTGATCACTCTAAAGGATTCAATTGAAATTAATGGAAGTGCCGAAAAAGTTTTTATGCAGTTAGCCAGGTATCTTACCAATGGTGAATCTTATAAGTCGTGGCATCCGGAACATGTGGAACTTCAATGGGTAAAGGGTGATCCCTTACAGGAAGGATCGATCCTGTATGCAGAGGAGTACCTTCAGGGATATTTGCATAAGTTTAAATTCCGGATAACCAGGATAGTTCCTGATAAATTGATTGCCTACAGACCACTGTTTCCACTGTCCATAATTGCGACAGGTAATACATTTACAATAAAATCAATCGGAGAAAATCGATGCAGTTTTACAGCTGAGGGACATATCAGATTTCCTCTATGGTTGTTCAAAAAGGTACATAAGAATCATGAAGGGAAACTTATTGCATCAGAAAAACATATGAAGGAAGAGGGTGAGAATATTAAAAAAGCTATAGAGGAAGGAAGTGTCACTTCCTTCCCCTCCTGATTAAACTCTTTGTGGAGTAAAAAAGATTCTCAGCTTCTGACTGTAATATTCTTCCCTGCCTTTATTACTGCAACCGGAGCTTCATGACTCCAGAGAGCTTTTACTGTACTTTCCACCCCTAGTACTACAATATTTGCAGGATTTCCCACAGCCAGTTCAAAGTTTTTAATTCCTAAAGCTTTAGCAGCATTTGTAGTAATAAGGTCGTATAGAATATCTATCTCTTCAAAAGTTGTCATCCACATTAAATGAGCTGCCAAAAACGCAACCTCAAGCATATTATTTCTTCCAAAAGGATAGTAAGCATCAGAAATATCATCCTGACCTAACGCAACAGAGACACCTGCATCGTATAAATCTCTTACTCTTGCATGGAGAGGTCCTGTCTGTGGATCACTTACAAGACCAATTTGAGCTTTCTTTAACAGGTACTCAATTTTTTTGTAATATGGCTCCGGATACATAGCCATTGCTCTGGCATGCTGTACTGTAACTCTTCCTTCCCAACCAAGTTCAATTGTTTTTTTAATCAACATCTCTATTGTACGAAGTCCGGGATCTCCAGCATCATCCAGAAGCATGGAAACATCTTTATCATACTCAACTGCAAGGGCAAACATTTTATCTACATGATCCTGCATATCTTCTTCTGTATATTCTATCCATGGGATTCCGCCCACAACATCAGCTCCAAGTTCAAGTGCCTGACGGATATACTCCTCAGCACCTGGGTCCCTGGCTATTCCATCCTGAGGAAATGCTACAACCTGAACTTCAATTCTGTCTTTATACTCTTCTCTTGCTTTTAGTACAGCCTTTACTCCTACCAGCTTTGCCTTTGTATCGGTATCAGCAAAGGCCCTTATGTGGGTATTTCCAAATTTAACTGCCAGATCCAAAGCTGTGCGAATATTTTCTATTATCCAGCTTTCCTCATACTGATCTTTTACTTTGGCTGCCTGTTCAATAGCAGTCATAGCTCCACCCATGGAACCTGTTTTATAGGAATCCAAAGCGGCCATTCCGACTTTCTCAAGAGTATATACTTTATCAAGATGAAGATGCCCGTTTATAAAAGATTCAGTTACAAGTTTTCCTCCGGCATCTATAACTTCAGTTGCCTTATCTGAAATCCCCTTTCGAATCTCTAATATTTTTCCATCAGCAATTGCGATGTCTGATGTTTCTCCATTGGAATTACGTAAAAGTGCATTTATAATAAGAATATCGATAGCCATTATTTCCCCCTGAAAGATAAAACTAAATGAAAAACTAAAAATGAAAAATTAAGAACCGTATACTAACACGGAATTTAATAGTTTGCAAAACTTTCTGTTTTTTTCTCATCCTCAGTATTTATTTTTACTATTAATTTTTCATTCTTCAATCTCTAATATCCTATCCATATTATTCGTTTTTCATTTTTAGTTTTTCATTAATTCCTAATATTCCCATCCGGATCGCTTCATATCTCTATTCCTCAGAAAATTACCAGGAAACTTCATCATACCTCTGCGTGTTCTAAGTTTGCTTAAATTATAGGCTTTGTCGGCTTCTTTTTTCCTTTTTAGATTATATTTTTCAAGCATATA
>CBDVAD010000269.1:0-5430 GCA_965371875.1 uncultured bacterium | reverse complement strand
CGGTACCATTCTTATGGAACAAAAAGTGGAGGAGGGTGACATATTCAGGATGTGTCAGGTAAAGGATGCGCCTGTTCGTGACTGGGTCAAGCTGGCAGTAGGCCGTGCAGGATCAACGGGTCTCCCAACCATTTTTTGGCTTGATAATAACAGAGCTCATGATACAAAACTAAGAAAGAAGGTTGAAGAATATTTACTTCTTCATGATACCAGTGGACTGGATATAAGAATAATGTCACCTGAGGAAGCAATACAATTGTCTCTACAGAGAATGAAGAATGGAAAAGATACTATTTCTGTTACCGGAAATGTTCTTAGAGATTATCTTACTGATCTTTTTCCCATCCTTGAATTGGGCACCAGTGCAAAAATGCTCTCCATTGTTCCTTTAATGAATGGGGGGGGGCTTTTTGAAACCGGTGCCGGAGGATCTGCACCGAAGCATGTAGAGCAATTTTTTGCAGAAGGACATCTTCGGTGGGATTCTCTGGGTGAATTTCTGGCTCTGGCTGTTTCTCTTGAACATCTTGGTAACAGTTTTCACAATAAAAAAGCTCTTATACTTGCAGAAACTCTTAACAGTGCAACAGAAATATTTCTTGAAAACAATAAATCACCATCCCGTAAGGTGAATGAACTGGATAACAGGGGTAGTCATTTTTATCTCACTCTTTACTGGGCACAGGCCCTGGCTGAACAGAATGATGATGTCGGATTAAAAACTGCATTTTTACCTTTAGCGGAAACACTATTGTTAAATGAGAGCAAAATTCTGAATGAGCTTATAGAAGCCCAGGGAAAACCGGTAGAGTTAAATGGATATTATTGGACTGATCCTGATTTGTTAGCCAAAGCAATGAGGCCCAGCGCCATTTTTAATAAAGCCCTGGATTCTATTCCTATGTAAAATGAAGATATTTTTATAAAGAAAAAGAAATTGGGAAAATTTTTGTTTTGATATATATTACTGGATATCAATATTATATGTGGAGAGTAGAATGCGAAAAGTTGTAATTATTATTTTAGTGCTTACAGTTTTATCTGTTGGAAATTTATTTGCTTTTGGTATTGGGGGATCATTTACTTTAGATGTATTGGAATCCGGAACCCGGGGAGCTGCTTTATCAGTAAAGCTGGATCAACTGGAACCAATTCTGGGTATAAGCTTTAGTTCAGGGGAGAATAGTTTTGCCCTGGGTATCACCGCTGACTGGTGGATGTATCGTGCTCCGTTAATTGGATTTATCAATATTTATGCCGGACCGGGCACTTATGTGAATGTTGCAAATGCCAATGATGAAACAATTGTTGATTTGGGTCTAAGAATCCCTGTCGGGTTTCAGGTTTATCCTCTTGATCCTCTTGAACTCTTTCTTGAATTTGCGCCAAGCGTTGGGGTCCAGTTCAGTAACCCTGTTACTTTTCCCAGTTGGAGTGTTCAGGGGGCCTTTGGATTTCGTTTCTGGTTCTGATAATCCTGCAATATAATTGTATGTAGGGGCAGCCACTCAGGGTTTGCAAAGCAACTCCTGTGTGACTGTCCCTACACGTTTCCTGCGATAATTACATATTGTCCAGTAATTCCTGTAATGCCCCTTTTACTGTGGAGAATTCAATTCCCTGTTCATTACAAAAATCTCTGACAGTAATTCCGGTCTCTCCTATCGGCACTCCCAGAATATTTTCAATCTGCTCCCGGGACAATCCGCAGTCAAAAAGATCAGAAAAGAGAGTTTTGCCCTTTATTACTGTTTCTTCATCAGACTCTTCGGTGTGGGTGGCTGCTTCTGTAGAAACTTCCAGACCTTCCAGGGAAACAACTCTTTCGCTGTAGCTGGATAGAGTTTCCTTATCTGTTGCACCTTCCTTGTTCAGAATATTCCAGGCTGGCCCAGGAATGGCTGTATCTTCCTCCGTTTTATATGGAAGGCCCTTATACAGGGCAACAAAAAGGCGCATACTGCCAGTACCTATTTCGAGATCATCTACAAACCCATAAGCACTCTCAAATTCCTTAATTTTTATCCCTTCCGGGTTCTCGGAATTTGAAAATCCGAAAGCCTTAGCCAGTGTATCTACAGGTATATCAAATGCTTTTTCCAAATCACTAAAAGAGTAGGAACCGCGAATATCTGCAGGATCTGCTTCACCGACAAAGATGCCTTCTGTATATTTTGCAGGTACTTTTGAACTTTCAGTTCTCCAGTATCCAACAGCAGAGCTTATAAATATTCCGGCAATAAATATAATAAGAAGTGCTGCTCCTGCTGCAGTGGCTTTTATTCTCATTTTATAACCTCCTTTGGTTGCTGAGATCGTTCCTCATCGCTACGCTCTTCCGGTACGACTCATTGGCGAGCAGCCAACTTGTTGGTGACCAGCCTTGTATCTACCAGTACGGAACTCCATGGTTTCAGGAACAGGGCATACACCATCGACCGAGGTACATTCATAACAGCTTATACATTGATGATCTCTAACTATCAGGATTTTGGAGACCGGGATATTGACGGGACATACTCTGTCACAGGCTCCACAGTCAATACAGGTTTCCGGGTTTCTTCGTAGGGGAATAACACGGAAAAAATTAAAAACTCCAAGTACTGCCCCATATGGACACACATACTTGCAAAAGGGACGTTCTGTAAAAAAAGATAGAATGATGACTATTCCCAGAGCAATAAAACTGGTAACTGCTACCTCTCCTGTCCAGAACTGAAAGAGAGCATAATAAGGGTCAATATCCTGAAATAGTAATGTTCCCGACTCTGCTGTCATATAGATTACCCGGGCAAGGATACCGTATCTAAGCCATCTTAGGTATTTATCTACCTTATATGGTATAAACCTATTGTATTTTTTTTTGAAAATCCTTTTTCCCAACCAGCCTATCCATTCCTGGAAAGTTCCCATAGGGCAGATCCATCCACAGAACAGAGGCCCCATGAAAAGGGCAGAGGCAAAAACAATATACATAAGTACCATACTGGATTCGTGGATTTTTTTAATAAAAGTACCGGCTGTTATCAAGGTATAGAGACTAACCACTCCTCCGAATGGACAAACTGCATGGAGGGAAGCACTGCCCAGGAATGGTATTCCTCCGCCAGACTCTGTCAGAGTGTGATTGACTGCAATCAGTGCAATTAGAATGAATAGAATAAGTTGAATCCAAACCCTAATTGCCGGTTTTTTCTTCATTTCTATCTCCTTTTTTAGTTTTATATTAAAAAAATCTTAACCAGATATGAATAGAAAATCGATTTTTACAGCATATCCATGATTATAGATAAGCGGATACAGTATTGCAATGAAAAAAAATGGAGAATATTTGATAGGATTTAATTCACTAATATTATAAAATACAGCAAATTGATTTCTCCTGGAGCCCCAATGTTCAGAAAATTCATCAGCTACTACAAATCTCATAGGGCTTTATTTATTCTTGATATGTCCTGTGCTGTAACTGCATCTGTACTTGCAATTCTTATACCAGTATTAACACGATCTTTGATTGGTAAGTACCTGCCCTCAGGAAATAGCCGAAAAATAATTATAACCCTTATTCTGATGATGGGTATCTATATAGTTAAAACTTTTTTAACTTTTATACGTGTAAAATGGGGGCATATCCTTGGTGTTCGAATGGAAGCTGATATGAGAAGAGATCTCTTTTCCCATATACAAAAGCTTTCTTTCAGTTATTTTGACAGAGTAAAAACAGGACATCTTATGAGTAGAATCTCCAATGACTTAAGTGTTATTGCAGAAGTTGCACATCATGCTCCGGAAGATCTGATTATTTCGATAGTAGTTCTTATCCTTGCTTTTACAGGTATGTTTTTATTTAACTCCTCTCTGGCGTTTATTTGTATGATCCCTTTGCCTTTTATGTTTGCCTGGGGATTAATAATGGGCTCAAAGATGAGGCATGGTTTTCGTATGGTTCGAAAGGAGATTGCTGAAATAAACAGTACTGTCGAAAATTCAGTTCAGGGAATAAGGGAAGTAAAATCCTTTGCCAATGAAAAACTGGAAAATAAAAAATTCCATAAAACCAATACATCATTTCGTGTTGCCAAGGAAATTGTTTATGACAGAATGGCAAGGTTCCACTCTGTGATGGGTTTTTTCAGGGAACTCTATTATTTTTCAACCATTGCGGGAGGAGCTTTCCTTATTTACAGGGGTAATCTGGAATTAGTAGATCTTCTTGCTTTTATTCTTTATATAGGAATAATCCTCCCACCCATAGACAGACTAATTAATTTTACAGAACAGCTTCAGCAGGGTATCTCCTCTTTTGAACGTTTTCAGGAGATAATGGATATACGACCGGATATTGAGGATAATAACAATTCTGTAGAATTTATTCCAAAAGATGGAAAAATATCATTGAATAATATCAGTTTCAAATATGATAAATCGACTGACTGGGTTTTAAAAAATATATCAATAAATATAAAACCAGGACAGACCATTGCATTGGCCGGTGAATCGGGGGCAGGGAAAAGTACTTTGGCCTCATTAATACCCCGATTTTACGATGTCCAGGAAGGGGCTATTAATATAGATGCTCAGAATATACAAGGATTAAAACAAAGAAGTTTAAGAAAAAATATAGGGATTGTTCAGCAGAATGTTTTTTTATTTGATGGAACAATACGTGAGAATATTGTCTATGGTAAACCGGATGCAACTGAAGATGAACTTACCATAGCTGTAAATATGTCTAACCTTGCTAGTTTCATATCCACATTATCTGATGGTCTTGATACCGAAGTTGGAGAGAGGGGTGTTCTTCTATCCGGGGGACAGAAACAACGTATCTCTATAGCCCGTGTTTTTCTAAAAAATCCGGAGATATTAATTCTGGATGAAGCAACCAGTTCTCTGGACAACGAATCGGAAAGTATAATTCAGGAAGCTCTCTGGCAGCTTAGTAAAAACAGAACCACAATTATAATTGCCCACAGACTCTCTACAATAATGAAAGCAGATAAGATTTATGTCATGAAAAATGGCGAAATTGTTGAAGAGGGAACTCATCCGGAGCTTTTGGAGCAGAATGGATACTATAAAACTCTGGCCGATAAGGGGACTTTGATAGCAACGACTGCTTAATTTCTTTTATAATCTATGTAAATAATGGGGTTACCCCATTTTTGTCCGCGAAATCTTTCATTTTCTCGTCACTTATTTTATCACCAAAACTGGAGAATGCTTCCAGTATCACAGGCAGAAGATTAATATCTCCAGCTGTATTTATAAATATCTGATCATTACTTAATGCCCAGTGGATGGCAAATGTGATATCTTCAGGTTTTGTCAGGGGCTCATACCATGTAGCAAATTTATTTTCTGAACCTTCCTGTTTTGGTCCCTTAGCAATAGTTTTAATAGCCTGCAGAGCAATGTTTTTCTTCTTGC
>CBDVAD010000268.1:0-5448 GCA_965371875.1 uncultured bacterium | reverse complement strand
CGACTTCAGGATGGTAAACAATTTGGAAAGATTATTATCGAAATTGAATGAAAATTTTCTAAATAGATATAAGGAAGGGTTAAAATGGATCATGTAGTTTATGTAGATGCAAAATCCAAAGAACTTGAAAAATTACTTGATGGTACAAAAACCATGATTATCCGTGGTGCAACAGGAAGAAAAATCCCATACGGTAAAGTATTTGCAAATGATGAATTGTATTTTATCAGAAACAATGGAGAAGGTTTGGTTAATGCAAAGGCCATTGTTACAGATGTATTTAATTCCGAAAAAATGGATAAAGATGAATCTGTTAAGCTGGTTGAAGATAACCGGGACAAATTACAATTGGATAAAAAGCAATTTAGTAAATGGGCAGGAAAACGGTATCTGGTGCTTATAAATATTACTGGTATAAAACAGATCAAATCATTTGGAATTGATAAAAGTAATTATGGTAATATGGATGACTGGCTGCCTGTTACGGATATCAACAGCGTAAGAAGGTAAGTTTTACGTACTGCCAGAAAATATAAGGACTTATTATAATTATGAATGGAAGGGTAAAAGGAACTATATACGTATTAATTTGTGTAACATTATGGGCACTTATACCGGTAGTTGCAAAAATGGGACAAACAACCCTGGATAATCATCAGTTTTTATTCTGGTCGAGCCTGGTTTCATTTGCTGTTTTGGGTCTGGCAGTTATTTTTACCGGAAACTTAAATAAATTTGGAGAATATGGTTTTAAAGACTGGAGTTATCTATCTGTTCTTGGACTGCTTGGCACATATATCTATTATCTGTTTTTATATTTGGGATATTCAAAGGCAACAGGAATGGAAGTCCTGGTTATCCAGTATACATGGCCCATACTCATTGTTATTTTTTCAATATTCATATTAAAAGAACGATTAAGTTTAATTAAAATTACAGCTGTTACCCTTGGCTTTCTGGGCGTCATTGTAGTTTTAACAAAAGGTAATTTTAACAATATCAATATAAGTAATGGACCGGTAATTGCTTTAGTAGGAGCCGGTGCGGCATGCTTTGCACTGTTTTCTGTCCTTAGCAAAAATATAAAAAAAGAACCATTGGGAGTTGTGACTCTATATTTTTTAACTGCATGTTTAGCTTCATTTATATCGATGCAATATTTTTCTGATTTTGCTCTACCGTCACCTCCTGAAATAATGCCGATAGTAGTAAATGGTATTCTTGTTAATGGATTTTCCTATCTGTTTTGGCTGCTTGCATTAAGGTCTACAGAAGCCTCCTGGTTAGCTCCATTTATTTTTATTACGCCGGTATTATCTGCAATCTATTTAATAGTATTTTTTGGTGAACCTTTCGCCGCCGCATATGGAATTGGTCTGATTCTTGTTGTTGCCGGTGGTTTGGTAAACAGCATAAAAATGAGCGACCGATGAATTAGGAATAGAAAATGGAAAAAGAATTGCTTTCAGAAAAAATTAGAAATCTTGCAGATTCTATAGGATTAGATACTTTGGGTTTTGCTGAAGCATCCGAATTTACAGGCTATGCATTAAAAAACTCCCGGCGTCAAAATCCAAAACTATCTTTACAGGATGCAAAAACTATAATTATTGCAGGTATTTATATTGGAGGAGTAACACTTCCTGCCTGGACAAATCCTATGTTTGGCCGAACAAGCAGGCTCTATTTATCAGAATTCTTTCTGGATATTGTAAAACCTCTGGAACCTATAGTTAATTTTTTAAAAAATGAGGGGTATAAGGCAATTGTCAGCAAGAGTGGTACAAATGAGGGATCTATTCTACCCTTAAAACTTGCCGCCATAAGAGCTGGACTTGGTTGGCAGGGGAAGCATTCCCTGCTTATATCAAAGAAGTATGGAACTTTTTTGGCCCTTGGGGGAATTATTGCAAATGCTGACCTTGAAAATAGTACTGAAGAAGAAAAAAATCTATGCGGTAAATGCGACAAGTGTCAAACAGCCTGTCCTTTAGATGCTCTTGATCAGCCCCATGTATTGGATATAGATAAGTGTCTGTCATATCATTTACAAAGTGAAGATTTGCCGGAAAATGCCAAAGCAGTTATGGAGAATAGAGTAGGTGATTGTGAGTTATGTCAGTACCCCTGTCCATGGAATAAAAAACATTTTGATAATCCTTTAGAAACGAAACTAACAGAATCTTTCCGAACAAAAATTGAAGAATGGGAGAATTTCTTTTATCTGCCTAATTTAGTTAAACTGTCTGAAAAAGAATATATTGATAAGCTTGGTATTCTTGGCACTGATATTCCATATGAAATTTTCCATCGGAATGTTTTACTTGCAATGGAGAAAGTGAAGTAGTAAATCAATTTAGAAAGTATTGACTGGAAGGCAATAGAATATTTACCAGTTACAAGGAGAATCTAAATGAATACAGCCTATGTTGTTTGCGGCAGTCCCGGGGCAGGCAAATCAACCTACGCCAAACAATTAGCTTCAAAGCAGCATGGAACATTATTGGATATAGACACCGTAACAGAACGGCTTGTTAAGGTTGCTCTGAACGAATCCGGATATAGCCAGGATGACAGAGATTCTGAATACTTCAAACAGACTTTCCGTACACCGATTTATGAAACACTTTTTGACATCGCCAGAGAAAATCTTGAATTCAATGATGTAGTCATCGTAGGTCCCTTTACTAAGGAACTCAGAGATCCTGACTGGCCATCGAAACTTGCCAGGGAACTTAAATGTAAAATAGAAGTACACTACGTATTCTGTCTGACTGAAATACGCAGGAGTCGAATTGAAAAAAGAGCTAATCCCCGGGATCTGGCCAAACTAAGTGAGTGGAAAAATTTTAACCAATACTATGGGGATGAGAGTCCACCTGTTTTTAATCATGTTTTGATTGATAATTCGGATTAGCAGGCGGAATTCATGTTTTAATGCTGTATATTACTTACAGGAGATTATAAATGTTAGTTGAAGAAAAAGATGTCAGGCAAATCCAGGATGAAGGTTTCAGGAGATGGTTTCTGGATGAGGATTTTGATCTTATTATCTGGTATGAAAATGATGAAATCATTGGCTTCCAACTTTGCTATGATAAAAAAGATGACAATGAAAGAGCTTTAACCTGGCGTAAGGGTGATCGCTATATGCATAACAGGATTGATAATGGAGAATCACCATATTCAAATAAAATGACTCCAATACTGGTGTCAGATGGAATTTTTAATAAAACCGAAATTGCTGAAAAATTCAGAGAAAAAGCAATGAAAATGGAATATGGTTTAGTGGATTTTATTTACAGGAAACTACTGCAATATTCATGATATTATAATAAGTCATAATGAACTGTATGAGTACTTCAAAGAAGAAACAGAGTTTAATCCTGAAAGATTTATTTGTACTCTAAATGCATTACCAAAATTATCATGGGAACAGGTAGAAGAACTAAAGTATCTGTTGTACACTTATTATCAACCGCAAATCGGATATTTATTTGAGGTAACCTATGACAGATATGATAAATCCCGAAAACAGACCAATTAAACAGCAGAGAGAAGAAGCCATAAAGAAACTTGAGTTGAATTTCGCTCATGGTCATCTGGAAGTGGAGGAGTTTGAAACCCGTCTTGATCTTGCAATCAATACATCTCTCCCTCAGGACCTTGCCCGAATAACTTCCGACCTGGCGATGATACCTGCCGTTTCAGAAGATTCTACTGATATAAACCTGAATACAGGAAGGGTCCGTTCTGAGGAGATGTTTTTAGGCATCCTTAGTGGTGTAGAACGGAGGGGAGTATGGAAACCAGCCAGGAAAAATAAAGTGTTTGCCCTCATGGGAGGTATAGATCTGGATTTCTCAGAGGCTGTTCTTCCCCCGGGGGTTACAGATCTTGAGTTTCTCTGTCTTATGGGTGGTCTTGATATTATAGTGCCCGAGGGTATCAACGTAGAGGTAAAAGGGATCCCCATTATGGGCGGTATAGATAAAAAAGTTTCTGATGAACACTATCCCGGACGTCCTACACTTCGAATCCATGGTATAGCTGTAATGGCCGGAGTTGATATTAAGTATCCGAAACGAAAAAAACGCCGTAGGGGCAGATAGCTTTATTATTCTTCTATAAACTACAGCTCCTTACAGGCCAGCTCTTTAACTGTCTGTAAACAAAAATCAATTAAATTTATGGTATTTTTTTTCAGATCTTCATCAGAACCAAAATCATCACCTTCTCCCAAAATCAAACAGATTGCACCTGCTTTAATTTGAAATGAAGGTAAGGAACTTTTATGTTTTAACTTCATTTCATGATTAAAGATAGTTGCCAGAGTAAAAAGCATGGATGCTTCCATTTCAGATGCTAAAACACCTGCATCTGTCAGTATCCTCATGTACTCTTCATTTTCTTTTGCAAGAGGCCCTTTCTTAAATTCCCTGGCATACAAAGATGATTTTGAATGAATCATACCCGTATGAATGCCGGATGAAATGTTAAGTACTTTTCCCGCATTTTCTGCTGCCAGAATAAAATCCAGAGAAGCCAGGGCCGGAATTTCCAAAGGGACATAGGTCTGAGTCGCACCATCATCCTTTACTGCTCCGGTTCCTATAACAAAATCTCCTGCTTTCATATAATCAGGCTGTAATAAACCGGCCGTTCCTACTCTTAAAAACCGTTTAGCTCCAAGCCGGTAAAGTTCATTCATTATAATATCCAGGCTGGGTGTACCCATTCCACTTGATACAGCAGCAACATCTATTTTTTTACCATTATGAATTAGTGTACCTTTGTATATATTATGTCTTCTGGAATGTTCTTTTACAGTAACATCACTGAAATTTTCAGCAATTTGTTTAGCTCTTCCATCCGAACCCGGTATAAAGACATATCTGCCAATACCATCATTCCCTTCAAAATCTTCATAGCTTGCATTCATATGTTCCGGTTTAAAACTCATATATAACCTTCTTATTCAGTGATTAATTTTTGGAATTGTATAATAATTTTTTTAACTTATCAAATATTTTTTATATTGCCGGGAGTTGAATACCGTTTCTACTGTCTCATGAAATCGGATCAGTGTTAAATAGAGTAAATCTCTTATCCATACTGAACAGAATCCTTCTGGTTCCCCTGAATCATTATTCCGGCTTCTGCCTGTCAATTTGTGTAATTTATTCCCGGCTCTATAATGAAAGTCCCGAAGGATGTTCATTTATCGGAGAATTACAGTTGAATGAAGCTCATTATCTGCAAAAAATTACATGGGAAACCATTTTCAGCGTCTTTTACTTTTCCTTCGATCGGTATTGCTGCTTGTATTAATACGAGTCTCTTTATTCCGTCTCTGATGAACTCGTCTTTCCTTAACTCTCTTTTCCTGTCCAGCAGTGTATCCCATTACTTTTTCCTTTTTACGATTTTATAGATTATTTGACTGTA
>CBDVAD010000267.1:0-5449 GCA_965371875.1 uncultured bacterium | reverse complement strand
CTGGGTACAGACGTAGCATGCTACGTCTCTACACTGCATACATCCCTGGTCATACCCCGTGGGCTTGCCCACCCTACGTTCTTCGGTCCATAATACACACAACAGGGAGAATACAATGGTAGAAAACGTCTTTATACTCGCAGGGGGCTCCGGCACACGCCTGTGGCCGGCATCAAATCTAAAAACTCCAAAACAATTTCTTGAAGTTCAGGACGGAAAATCCCTTCTTCTTCTTACAATGGAGAGAGCTCTGCGTCTTTCAACAGATGTACGTGTCTTTATCATTACATTGAAAGATCAAATGGAAGGCGTTATAGCAGAATGTGCAAAGCTTGAAAGCGGTTCTGATCGTATTCTTATTCTGCCGGAACCTGTTCCAAGAAATACTGCTCCTGCGCTTGCAGCATGTTCCAGTTATCTCATAGAAAAAGGTCGGGGAGGGGAGAGAGTTCTTGTCCTTCCTGCGGATCATCTAATAGAGCCATTTGAAAATTTTCAGTCCGATGTAGAAGAAGCAGGTAAGCTTGCAGATATGGGATATCTTGTAACCTTTGGAATCAAACCTGCATATCCGGCAACAGGATATGGATATATAGAGGCAGGCAACAAAGAATTAAATGGTTTTAGAGTAAGCTCTTTCAAAGAGAAGCCAAACGAGACGACAGCAGAGGAATTTATTGAAAAAGGTAATTATTTCTGGAACTCTGGAATGTTTGTATTCGAATTTAATCGTTTCTGGGAGGAATTGGAAAAAGGATCGCCCTCCATTGCAAAAACCTTTGACCGTATTGGCAAAGAACAAACGGCAAGACAGGAAGGGGAAGTTACAGTCATTATGGATAATCCAGGTACCGCGTCAGTATATGAAAAGTCACCAAAAGACTCTATCGATTATGCAGTTATGGAAAAATGCACTAAAACAGCAGTTGTGCCTGTTTCTTTTAAATGGAATGATATCGGCAGCTGGGATGAAATGGCAGAATTGCCTCCTACACCTTCCCGTAAAGACGCACGGCCGAGCGTCTCTACGTTTACTGTTGAATCAAACAATAACTATGTACTCTCCGATATACCAGTAGCTCTTTGCGGAGTGGATGATCTTATGGTAATTCAGAAAAACGGTTCTCTGCTAATATGCAAAAAAGGCAGGGGTCAGCTGGTTAAGGATGCAGTTGAATTAATTAAAAATCAGTATAGATCCGATCTCCTGTAGGGTGGGCAAGCCAGAGAGGGTTTACAACATCATGTGGGCTGATGATACAATGTACGGTGGGCATACCGCATAGGATTTACTTTTTTGAAAGTAAATCCTTTGCGGCTTGCCCACCCTACAATGATACAAACACCACATTCTGTTTTCCTGTGTATCTATACTGGTTACCCTTGTGGATATCCCTTGATAGGTTATATTATAAAGATATACAGGATAGAATAGAGGCAATAATAAAAGTGTACTAGAGTATGCCTTTGGCGTTGGATTAAAGGAGAAATCTATGGAACGACATAAATATGTATATTATGAAGAAGATGGTTTTTTTATTGGATTTTGGGAAGATTTTCCTGATTATAGAACCCAGGGGGAAACTTTTGAAGAATTAATTGAAAATCTTAAAGAGATATACCATGAGCTGAATTCTGGTGAAATACCCCATGTTTATCATGTAGGAGAACTGGAATTTGCATGAAGCGGATAGATTTAATAAAAAAGCTTAGCAAATCCGGGTGTGTACTAATCAGACATGGTGGTAAACATGATTGGTATCAAAATCCCGCAACAAAAATGTCACAACCTATACCAAGGCACAGAGAAATTGGGGAGTCTCTTGCAAAACATATTATTAAAAAATTAAGCTGATAAAGTAAGGCCTTCGTCCTGCAATGAAACAAACACTATATTCTGTTCCCCTGCGTCTCTGCTGTTTTTCATGATGAATCTCTTACAGCTTTTCAACAGGAACTACCCTGTTACTGGTATAATATCAATGGCAACGGATTTCTTGCAATAAAAAAGACTGCCTTCAGGAGACAGTCTTTTTTTTACTTGTAAATCAGTTCTGAAATCAGAAGCTGTACATGAAACCAAATTGTAAAGGATCTAAACCTGCATCAACAGTATAAGCCCATACACCTGAATTTTCAATTCCACCGCCCAAGTCCTGCTTATAAAATCCTACAGATCCAACAGAATATTCGAGTCTTAAAATAAAGTTCTCTGTAAAATTTACATCCATTGTTACAGGTAATCCTACACTCAAAGAAAAATAACTGTAATTAGGATTTACATCATCGGGCCTATTACTGAAATAGAGCCTCGGATCACCCCCGAGGGCCAGGCTTAGAACATTTGTTTTAATAAAGTGATAGTTCAATTTTGCACCAAAAGTAAATCCGGTAAGTCCGTTATTCCAGACATCATCAGTCTTATCTGAATCCATCCTTAGCCGAATGTAGGGTGCAAGTTCAAAGGTCTCATTTCTCATCATTGAATACATCAATCCCACGGATATAGAATTAACCTGATCTACAACGCCGGCGGCTTCGCTTTTATCAGCATTAATTTCCAGATTAAGCCCGATTGCTTTGTCTCCCTGATAACCCCACACTGTCAGACTGATAAATAAGATAAGAACCACAAAAAACATTTTCTTCATAAAAAACTCCTGTTTTTAATTAATTTAACTTAGTAATTATTGTATAAGGTTGTCAAATGTTGTCAAGAGAATTAAAAAAAAGAGAATCGTCCGGATATCCTGTAGGGGCAGCCACGCAGGGTTTGCAAAGCAAATCCTACGTGGCTGCCCCTACGATGATACCAGAATCATATTCTGTTTTGATACCCAAAATTGTGGGATTCATTCTGTTTTCCTGCGTACAGACGTTGCATGTAACGTCTCTACCACGGCATACATTCTGTTCCCCTCGTTTCTACTATCTCCCGGGATGAATTTTCAGCCAATCCTTCTCCTTCCCCAGATATTCCGCAATCCGTTTCACAAAAGCTGCGCCGGTTTTAGATCCGTCTTTATCAAAAGGAGCAACATTGCTGTACTCGCCGCGTTCCTTATCAACCAGATCATTAAGCCTTTTCTGCTCTCTTGTAAGGTTAAGAAGAAGCTCTCTTGTCTGAAATTTTTCATTACGGGCAAACGTCAGAGTAGAAAGCAGCTTTGAAAAAGCTTCAATTTGTACCAGATAAAACCTTCCCATGGATTTAAAGTCATATCGCAGTAGAATATTCTGGGGACCAGGTTTTATCTCCTTCTCAAGTTTCATATTAATAATCTCATTATAGGTCTCCCTCATTTTGGTGACCTGCTCCCCCAGAGTGGCTTCAAAATTTCTTTTAAGGGCAATACGTTTATCTTCAGAAACATTTGCAGTAAGATCATTCATTTTTAAAGTTTCGTTCTGATACATTTTTCTATGCATAATAATCTTCTTGATAAGAGGATCCTTCATATAATCCGGATTCGTTTTAATTTCTTTGTTTAAAAACTCCAGAACCTCTTTGATTGGAGGTAAATCAACCGGTTCCGGTACTGCATCGAGAGAACCTTCAACCCTGGGATCGCTGACCTTAACTGCCCCGACAGCAATCAGCCTCTGAATAATAGTAACTGCCAGCAGTCCCCGGGCACGTTTAATCTGATCATCAAATGAGTTCATAGCCCTTGAGTCGTACTGAAGTGATTTAAGAGGCTCAAGAATAAGATTGACCGAGGTAATCTTGAATTCAAACAGGCCGTTTTCAACCGAAAACTTAAGATCATGTATAATGTCCTCGAACTCCTCCTTCGAAAAGGAGAAAAGCCCCATAAGCTTATCAGGATTGTTGATATTTTCCTTAATATCAAACATATCCCTTTTTATTTGTTTCGTTAATTCTTCCATTACCTCCAAATTTAACGCGTTAGATAAAAATAATCCATACTTTTTTTCAATATTCCGGGTATTAGCTGTGAATGACTTGCAGCTTTACTAATAATCATGATACCATTCAGTATGCTACCAACAAGTAGCATACCAGGAGGTATCGTATGAGTTCCCCTTTTCAGTTTGGAAAAACAGTTAGTGGGCCTGCCTTTACGGATCGTAGAGAACAATTAAAAAACCTTGTAGAGAATCTGTCAGGTGGTATTTCCACTATTTTAATATCCCCCAGGCGATGGGGAAAGTCTTCTCTTGTAAAAAAATGTATAGATGAAACTTTTCTAAAAAATGATGAATACCGGATTGTTATGCTTGATCTTTTCAGGCTCCGGAGTGAAGAGGAGTTTCTTGAAATATATGCGACAGAGCTTATTAAGTCTTCTACTACCAAAATTGAGGAACTTGTACTTAATGTAAAAGAGTTTTTTACTGCACTTATCCCGAAAGTATCAATATCAGTCGATTCTGTAAGAGATTTCTCTTTGAGCTTTGACAGGCAGGAGCTAACTAAAAACAGAGCAGAAATTCTTGATCTCCCCCAGGCTATTGCCAGGAAGAAAAAAAAGAAAATAATTATTTGTGTTGATGAATTCCAGAATATACTTAACTATAAAAATTCGGAACTTATTCTAAAAGATCTGCGCTCTTCATGGCAGAATCAGGAGAATGTCACTTACTGTCTTTATGGAAGCAAGCGGCACATGATGAGTGGTATCTTTAATGACAGTTCCAGTGCTTTTTATCGCTTTGGTACAGTAATATTTTTAGATAAAATCGAAAAGCAATATTGGATTCCTTTTATTTCAGAGGCATTTAGTAATACTGGGAAGCATATATCAGACAATATTTGTGAAAAAATAGCAGATTCAATGGGTAATCATCCCTACTATGTCCAGCAATTATCACATATTGTGTGGAATCTAACAGGAAATATGGTTGATTCGTCTATCATATCAGCTGCATTGGAGCAGATAATACAGATGAACAGTCCCTTCTTTGTTCGTGAATTCGAAGCACTTAGCAACAGCCAGGTAAATTTACTAAAGGCTGTGTGCTTCAATGAAATACATCTAAATTCCACTGAGAATTTGCGTAAATACCGATTAGGAACATCAGGTAATGTGAGCAAAAATAAAAGGGTTCTTATGAAACAGGATATAATTGATATTATAAATTTGAAGGTTTTTTTTATCGATCCGGTATTTGAGCAATGGTTTAGAAGAAATATACTGTAAAATCCCAGGAACCCCATTAGAATCCAATCTATACTGACGCTTCTCGCTGCTATCCATGACAGATCCAGGACCTGCCCCTGCATTCCTCTCCTAACTGATAATTGATAACTGTTAACTGTTAACTGCTAACTGATCACTGATCACTGCCAAACCTCTTGACTTTTCTCTGGAAAACGGTATCTTCTAAAGAATTGTCAGTCATTGACCGACAATTTGTGAGTAGTTAAAGAAATTGTGTTAAAATAATATAATTTCTTGACAACCTAATAATGGGTTGGTATACT
>CBDVAD010000266.1:0-5460 GCA_965371875.1 uncultured bacterium | reverse complement strand
GGTTAGTAAGATCTGTATAACAAGTCAACATCTCTTCCATAACCTTGAAAACATCATTTTCCAAATCCGGTTTACCAAACTCCTGCCAGCTTGTTTTGTCAATTAATGGTTTTCCAGGATCAACACTGGGAGCATATTTATCCGGATACGTTGTTGCCTGTCCAAGGCACTCTGCACCAAAAGCATATACAGGCCAGTGAAGTGTGAGCTTCCTGATTCCTAACAAATATTGTGTCATTAAGGTTGTGCGCACATAACGCTTTGGATCCCCTTTGTAGAAATCAGAAGAATTAATACCATAAAGCTGGTTAAGCAGTGTCAGCGTTGTCATGTGAAGAGAGGTTGTTATATTGATTGAATTATTTAGAGCTGATTCTTTGAATATTGTATCATACTTTCCGTCTATTACTGCATCAAAGATAGTGTGTAGTTTGTTTAAAGCTTCCGCGTCTCCGTCCTGCCATTGTGCAAGCAAGGTAATACCCTCTGAGTATAAACTATTTTTAGCTAATGGTATGGATTCGTTGTTCATATAACCCTCATTCTGCAAATCTGTAGTTATAGAGTTATTAGTTTTTCCAGAATAACTCTATAATGGAAATTAAAACGTTTGAAATATTATTTAGTAACATCGTACCATGTCTGATTTATTTGTCAAGTAAAAATTAAAACGTTTTAAAAATAAATATTGTTATTGGACAATAATAATTCCAAATTCCTGAAGCAGCAGCTCAAATTCCCCTGTATATATATGTAGAAGCTAATAAAAGGAAAAAGTATGAAAAAAGAACAATGTATTTTTTTTGATTTTTCAAAGGGTATGCGAGTAGATACCGCTTATAATCTCTATAAGAATGGTCAGCTGGATCTGGATCTTAATATTGAAGTCAAGTCACCGGAACCTGCTTATGGCGGCAATGTAATCGAATTTAAGAAGCCGGCTGATAAAAGTAAGAACAGCACCTGTATGAAGAAACAGGTGCCGTACTATACTGCATAAATTTATTAAAGTAAAAAGATCTGTTATTCACAGAGTCTTGTAAAAATAATTTGATGGTCAGAACTTCCATTCTTCTTCAGAAAGCCATGTTTCTCTTGAATTTCTAACTCTTGGACCATGTTCAGATTCAAGTTGTTTTTCACTTAAGGCTTCATCGCTTCCCTTGTATCCAACTACAAGTATAGTTAGTAATTTGATATCTGCCGGTATTCCAAATTCATTTTTAAGTATTTCCTGATCATAACCGGCAATGGGGTGAGCTACGAGGCCTTCTTTCTGTGCCTGTAAAAGTAAGCTGAAAACAGACATCCCTGTATCAAACTCTGCATAATCCCGTCCATCTCCAATCCTGCAATCAAAATCATCTTTAGTTGTAACAAGAATAAAAAGGGGAGCATTATTGGCCCAGCTATTACCTTTGTTAAGGCCCTTCTGTACTTTTTCCAAACCTTCATTTGATTGTACAGTAATATATCGCCAGGGCTGTTTGTTAAAGCAGGATGGAGCCAGATTGGCTGCTGTCATAAGTCGTTCTATAATTTCTGTTTCAACTAATTTATTACTTAATCCTCTAAAGGATCTTCTTGTTTCTATTTCCTTAATAATTCCTTTATTTTCTTCCATATCACTCTTCCTTTTTCTCCAGTAGTTCACCAAACATCTTAATTATTTGGGTTCCTGTATTTTCAGAAAGGATAAAACTTTTTCCTGCAAATGATGATTCGCAGTAATACCCTGTATCATTTTTATCTGAAATAACAAAACTTTCATCCAGCGTTTCGCCCATTAGCTCTATTTTAAACAGGCTGTCGGGAGAAACTACATCTTTGCTATCAATATAAGTATTAAATCTTGAATTGGAAAGATATCTAAGATTTTGTTCCAGATTATTAATATCTATAGCAAATCCATTTGAAGCAGTCCAGATGTCTTCATTATTATTCCCAACTGTTTTTTCAAGAGTATAACTGGAACCGGAAAATGAAAGAACAAGTTTATCTATATCAGGGATGTCTATATTCAGGACTCTCTTATCAACCAGATCATTTTGAGTTATATCAAATAACCCTTTTTTGTTTCCTCTCACTGTAAAAACACTGATGTTATCCGGTCTTCGGATAAAAGTAAAATTACCAGTTGTATTAATATTCCCTATAAACAGTTCTCTCTCAGGATTACTTTCACTCTTATTATCTGTCCAGGATTTTACAGTAATATATTCTGAATCTCCTAAACCATAGTTCTGATAATTACCAGTATCTGAAACCATATCAATAAACTCAGGTTTAACCAGGAAAGATACCATCTCAGAAACCTTTGACGGTTCTGCACGTAAATCATCAGAACTGAATCGCCATACTCCATTATCAAAATAGAGTTCGAGATTTTCCGATAATCCATCAATCTTAATTATGCCAATTTCCTGCTCATCAATTATATCAAAAACAGGAATCTTATAATTCATTTTTCCTGTACTATTAATTCCAAGGTAAAGACCAAGGATTACAATTATTAAAAGAGGCCATATTACTTGCTTTCCAATTTTCATAGTTAAATATCTCTCCTGAACAGCAGTTCAATTTTCTTCTTTCTCGATCTCCAGATCAGCCATGCGATAAGACCGGATAGAACAGTAAAGATTGGTATTCCCACTACAGTAAAACCCTTAATAAAAGATCTTTCTGCAGGTGTTGTCTCCCTCAGGGGGTTAAATGTCTGTCCCTTACTCCTCATTTCTGCAAAATCATCACGGTCGTTTAGTTTATCCAGAATGTTATAAACGAATACAGAATTAGGTGACATTCCCGTCTGGTCAAGTATATTATCTGTAAGTACAGCAGATGTGCCTATTACAAATACTTTTCCACTATTGGTTTCCGGAATAAAGGTTTCCCTGCCGGATATTGCTATAGAACTAATAAGAGCTTCTCCTTCTTTAAGATCTTTATTGGGGATATCTTTACCTACAAAATAGCTGCTTATATCTCCTTCTATAAGGGCGGCAAGAGGATATTTATTTCTATCTTCTTTGGCCGGTGGAAATATTATTGTAGGATTGTAAAGGTTTATGTTCTCTTTCATTTCCCAGCTTTTATCAGAGGAAGAAAAGAGTATCTGAATATTTTTTGATTGATCAGAAGTTTGATTTAAATCCTGCTCTATTATAAGGGGAGATGCGTTAAGCATAATAAGACCTTTAATATTCTTAAGAAAGGGCAGTCCCCGATTTATGTTTACAGGAAGTATTTCAGGGGCAAAGTAAAAGGTAGTTTCCGATAGACCACCTGCAGCATCACGACCTATTTGTTTATAACAATTTTCGTCCAATACATAGGAACTGCTTACTTCTACTCCATAGTGTCTAATAAGTTCTGTAAGTCCCGTAACTCTTGGTATATAAACAGGTGGTTGCGGATTGTAGGGGTTTTGATTGTCCGGAAAAACTTCTGTATGAGTATCAATAAAAAAGGCGACAGAGTTTCCTTTCATAATATACTGGTCAATTTGATACAGATCCCAGGGTGTCAGTTCCTCTGCCGGACTGGCTACAATAAGTGTTTTTATATTTTCCGGAATACCGACCTTCAGAGTATCTATTGGTTTTATTAAATAATTATCAGAAATCATCCTGTTAAAGTTATTTAGAGAGGGCCCCTGATTGGTTTGTACATAAGGGTTCTGGTAAAGTGCCAGTGTTCCATAATCCGACAGATAAGCAATCTCTGTATTAAGGCCCAGCAGTTTTTCGATAATACCACTCAGGCTGTTCGATAAATCTTCCGGACTAACCATATCATAGCCAAAAATATTTTTGCGCAGAAGATTAATTACAGTAGATTTATCTCCATTTCGAATTAGTAAATCTGCATAGACATTCTTTGAAGAACCGTCGATAGTCTGTAGATTGAAGGTCGTCAGATTGTAATTACTATCTACAGTAAATGGTGTAGTATCAGGATCGATGTGACGGTAAGTCAAACGGTTATAGTTTAAACTGTTTATATTATCAATAACCTTTTCAAGTGTCTCAGGGTAAGTGGACAGACCTTCTCCCATAGAATAAAGGGAAGAAGAGAGGTATAGATCCAGAGTTATATTTTCATCCAGAGAAAGCAGGGCGGATATTTTTCTGCTGATTTTATTAATAGTGACCGTAATCTCATATTCAAGATTATTCAATCCGGCAATGGAAGGGATAGTCTCCATCATATTTCCATGGATCAATGTTATTCCCATATAAACACTCTGAAGTTTCACTTCATCACTTTCTATGGTTTGAATTTGTACTGGAAAGATTGAATAATCTTCTGCAAGTTCCTTAAGGTTTCTGCCCCTCTCATCTGTGGATGTTCCTTCTTTATTGATATTGTATATCTGATAGTTGAAGTTTGTATTACCAGCCAGAGAGTATTCTTCCATTAAATCGCTTATCTCCCTTCTAAGATTATTATATGATCCGGGAAGATTTTCAGAGAAAAATGCCTTTATTGTCAGGGGTTCTTCAATCATTGATACAGCACTTATACTGGCACCGGACAGTGAATATTTTTTATTGGCTGTCAGGTCAAGACGGAAAAATAGAGTACCGGATACTAAATTAACTAAAATCAGTACTGCAAAATAAAGGGCGAAATTAACTTTAATTGATCTGCTTCTATCTTTAATAATAAGAAATGTACCACCTAGAGAAATAACCATTATAGAAAGAAAGTAGATAAGATCTCTGGAATCCATAACCCCCTTTGCAATATTATTAAAATGAAAAATTGCTCCAAGGTACCCTAAAAATCCACTTAAAAATGAAGGTAGAAAAATCAAAATAGAGCTTATAATTGTAAGAAAAAAGCAGCCTGCAGCGCTTATTAAAAATGCTATAATCTGATTTCGGGTTAAAGAAGAAGCGAAAATACCTATTGCAGAATAGGCTCCTGCAAGAAGTACTGCACCTGCATAACCCCCAATTACCGGCCCGGCATCCAGATCACCAAGAATGTTAATAAACAGTGGATAAATTAATGTCGGAGCAAGCATTACTACAGTAAAAAACAGAGCAGCTAAAAATTTTCCTCCAATTATGTCCATAAGATTAACAGGAAGAGTAGCAGTAATTTCAAAAGTGCCGCTGCGATATTCCTCTGCAAACATACGCATTGTTAATGCCGGAATAATAAATGCAAAAATCAGGGGCAGCAGATTAAAAAAATCTCTCATGTCCGCTCTTCCTGCAAGGAAAAAAGTAGAAAAGAAAAACCAGCCTGTTAATAATAGGAACAGTGTTATAACAATATATGCAATAGGAGAGGAAAAAAATGTTTTAACCTCCCTCCTGAAAATAATAAAAATATTTTTTAGAGACATTTAAACTTCCTTTGTAAGTTCTTTAAAGATGTGTTCCAGAGATTTTTTTTCCTGTACCATTTAAAGGAAGGCGGCACTGCCGGATTTGTAATGGCTACCGG
>CBDVAD010000265.1:0-5474 GCA_965371875.1 uncultured bacterium | reverse complement strand
AACACTATAAATATCTCCTGGCATGCTTTGTCATTATGGTGGTTCTCTCAAATTGATGGACGGGGCCCTAATTCTGTTTCTGATAACTTAAAAGAGCACTTTGATACAATACGATACATAGCTGCAACCGGAAAACCCTATGAAGCAAATGTGTCCCACCATTTTGCTTTCAGAGGGTCGGATGATATTAGTTATATCGTTTCTGCTGTTCTTGCTGCAAGATCTGCAAAGAAACTGGGAATACACGATTTTATTCTTCAGATAATGCTGAATGATCCCAAACATACATGGGGAATAAATGATCTCGCAAAGGCAGGCGCAACTCTTGAACTGGTCAGAGAAACTGAAGATGCTAAGTTTTCAGTATACCTTCAAACAAGAGCCGGTTTGGATTATCTTTCACACAATCTTGAAACGGCCAAAGCTCAACTAGCCTCGGTTACTGCATTGATGGATGATATAGAACCTGATAATCCCCGTAGTCCTGATATAATTCATGTTGTAAGTTATTCCGAAGGTAATTACCTTGCAACTCCGGAAATAATCGATGAGAGTATAAAAATAACCAGATATTCACTGGATATGTATAGAAAGATGAAAGCGACAGGAAATAACTTTGATATAAGACAAAATTCCGATATGCTGAACCGGAAAAAATATCTGATGGATGGAGCCCGGCATGTTCTTGGATCTATCGGAAAGTGTATAAAAGATCCATATTCAGCCGAGGGGTTATTCGAAATTTTTCGTATGGGCTTTCTTCCTGTTCCCCAGCTAAGATACTGCAGAGAAGAGTTCCCTGATGCCATACGCTGGAAGACTAAATTGAAAAACGGATGTGTGGATGTTTATGAAAATGATAAGATTATCTCTCCTGAAGAGAGAATGGAGATATTACTAAATACCCCGGGTTGATCTTTTTATGGATTCTTTTGTAAGTAAAACAATTAGAGATGTATAATCCAATCCCATTATTTCTTTAGCAGCAAATGGTATAAAGCTCAATGGACCCAATCCCGGCATAATATTGATTTCCAGAAGGTATAACCCTGAATAATTCATTCGGATATCGACTCTGCAATAATCATGCCCTTTAACAGCATCGAAAGCCTGTATAGCCATGTTTATAAGTTTCTGTTCTAATTCCGCTTCTCCAATAAGAAGTTTAACTTTTTCCAGATCATTTTTAACAGTAGTACCCGAAAGTATTTTTGTCTGAACATCCATATTATCATAGTCTATCTCTACCGGCAGAACTATTTTATTCTCATTCCCAATAATCCCAACGGAAAATTCGCGCATATTTTTCTCTGAAATATATTTTTCAACGAGTATAGGTTCTTTAAAAATAGATTGATACTTTATTAAAATATTAGATAATTGCTTTCTGTTATTAACAATAGAATCGTCTCCGATATTAAAATGGCCACCCCCTAAATTCGGTTTAACAAATAGCGGATACCCCATTTCTTCAGTCTGTTCGAAACAGCTTTGATTAATTTCCTCCACCAGAATAAAATCTGGAGTTAATATTCCAGCTTCACGAAACAATTCTTTTGACTTTGCCTTGTCAAGACCATTATTTATGGTTTTACTGCTTGAACCAAGATGATGAAGATCCAGTTTCTCAAGAATTTCCGGAATAAAAGAGGAGTTATCGTTATCTATATATTCTGCAATATTAAAAATAAAAACATTCTTTTTCCCTGAATAATTCTTTAGTTCAAGTTCAAGCTGATTTCTATTCTCTGCTATAATGACATCAACTTTATTAAATTCATCCTTTAATGCAACCTCAATTTTTTGATATGTCTCAGGACCTCTCCAGGGTTTATTGTTAAATGATTTAATTAGAATTATATCCATATAGCTCGCTTCCTGATTGTTTAATATTAACACCGGAGACTGAAGGCCATTAGATCATGTGTACCTGTCTGTATCAATCTTCGAAGATTGTAAGATTTTTTAAGCCTTTTAGTGTGAGTCCTGTAACTATTAACCATATTGTAAGAAGAGTCAATGTCAATGTAACAAGGATAGAATCCAGAACTGGCTGTTTCAGCAGCTTATTAAGAGCTCCTGTTGCAATGGAAGCAGTTCCCAGAGGAAATGTAATAGCCCACCAGCTTAATGAGAATGATGGTTTATCCTTAATTAAGAATGTAATAATTTTTATTATGGAGAGAACAAGCCACCACATGGAGAATCCCCAAAGAGGAAGACCAATCCATAGAGCAAGATCTGCACTGCTTATCAGACTTGCAGGTGTTAGTCCTGTCATTGCGATAATTTTTACAATTATAATTGCCAGAATTGCTGTTGGAGTAAGTCCAATCATTATTGTTGGAGCCATTTTACCCTTAGGTGAGGAGCCGTAGAGATATCGATGGAAAATATTTGCACCCACAAGAAGAAAAAGAGTAAGACCAATGCCGAGACTTATCAGAGAAATTGCCATTATGATTGAAATATGATCACCATTATGAGTAATGTGAAGAAGATCAAATCCAAGAACAGGTATAAGAAGATGACTTACCGGTGGTATATACCAGCCAAAAGTTCCATGATCGTAGCTGACTTTCTCATTCTGAAAAAGCAGGGGGATTATTATCCAGCTGAAAAGATATATCCCTGCAGTTCCTGTCCAGAAGAGACTGCATGCTGCCTTGTATGCAAGATCCTGTCCAAAAAGATTTGGACCAACCTGTATATAAACCAGAGCAAGTATCATAAGAGAGATTGGCATAGTTGGAACAAAACTGCCTGTAACAGGATGTTTTAGATCTGCCCAGAGTTGTCCGGGATGATGGATAACTCTTAGAATCCATGTTGTCAGTATAAAAACAGCCATAGCTGTAGTAATTATAAGAAATGCAGATGCCAGAAAACTTATGGCAGGTATTACTTTACTGCTTAGGCTTAGAGCGATAGTTAAGGCTCCTGTTCCCATGATTACGGATGGCCATGATGGCACAAAGGCTTTGAGTTTTGATTTATTATTGGAAGGTTTGGTCATCTGTTCCTCTATCTGTTTAATATATATAATTGCATATATATAACTTTATTGAATCAAGGTCAATTAGGCAAGGCTAATTTTTTTTAGTTATCCAAAATTGTTGATCATGGATAGATGTGGATTAACTTCTGTCTCATAAACTGGCTCTATTTTCAAATCAATGACAATGGTATAACTTATGTTGATAATAAGATTTTAAATGAGGTAATAATTTGGCAGAAGTAATATCCCTTAGTTCAAGCCCAGGCAGAGGCACTCCAAAGTACTCTGTCGATGAAGGGAATTTTGTAAAAGATTTTGGAATGGAGGGTGATGGCCATGCAGGCAACTGGCACAGACAGGTATGTGTCTTTGATGTTTCAAGTATGGATTCTTTGTCAGTTGAAGAACGGGCTGCCTGTGAAGAAACATATTCTGAGAATATTACAACCCAGGGAATTAAACTGCACACACTTTCTGTTGGTACTAAACTTGAGATAGGAGCTACAATTCTTGAAATTACCCAGATAGGGAAGGATTTTGTAAAAGATCCCTCTCTTCATACTCCCAGAGAGGTTATTATGCATAAAGAAGGGGTTTTCTGTATAGTTTTGAAATCAGGTAAAGTAAAGCCCAGGGATAGTGTTCGAATTATCAGAAATTAAAAGTTTCTCCTAAATAATACAATTTTTTTAGTTTATGAATAGACAATCAGTAAACCAAAAGTATAATATAATACCAGGATATATAAATTTATGATAAAAAGAACTATTTGGCTTACAGGTGCTCTTTCCTTTTTTATTCTCTTTTTCATTAATAAGGAAATAGGAATGTTGTATGGCTGCAGTCTGATTGTATTGTTCAGCTCAGTAATGGAAAGGAACAGGATGTGGGCTTTTCTCCCTGCACTGCTGGTTTCCTGGATCTGGGTTTACATAGGAAGAGGATTATATTCGGGATATTCTGATGTTTTCAGGTATTCTTTCATGGGAGTTTCTCTTTTTCCTATTATTGCATGGCCGACTATTCTCTTTCTGGCATATCTGGGATTATATCCACGGATAAAAGCAAATAGCTGGTGGAATAAATGGTTAAAAATGTCAGTTATCTATAGTGTGGGCATAATCTTATTTGAGTATTGGGGCTATAATTTTGCCGGTGTCCATCTTGATTCCGGTACAGCCTATCCTGGATGGCCAATTCTCGATATTTTCCATGGCCCCTGGTGGATGCAGATAGCCTATTTCCTGAATGGTATTATTTTCTTTGGGTTTGTCAGTCTTATCGATTATAAACCTTTTGTGAAACAGAAGAATTCATAAAATCAAAGAGAATTAATTTTGCATACAATCAGACTCGGGAATATTGAGATATCTGTCACCAAAAAGAAGATAAAAACCTTACGTATGTCTGTGATACCTCCGGATGGAAAGGTAAAGATCTCTGCCCCCCTAAGAGCCAGTGATGAGTATATAAAGAGCTTCGCCCTGTCCAGAATGGAATGGATAGAAAAACATCAGAAAAAATTTCAATCCCGGACAGAACCATCTCTGCATAGATATGTATCCGGGGAGTTCCATCTCTTCCAGGGGCAGCCATACATTCTTGAAGTAAGATATGAAGAGAAAAAGCCAGGTGTTTTACTTCATGAAGATACACTGATTGTCTGTGTCAGACCTGGCAGCACAATGGAAAAATGTAGAAAAACCATTAATGACTGGTACAGGAGTGAGCTAAAGAAGCAAATTCCCCTGCTGATTGAAAAATGGTCACAAATTGTTGGAGAAGCTCCTCTGGAATGGGGTGTTAAGAATATGAGGACCAGATGGGGTAGCTGTAATACCGGGGCTAAACGGATCTGGCTCAGTCTGAGACTGGCTGAAAAGCCTGTTTTGTGTCTTGAATATGTTGTAGTCCATGAGATGGTCCATCTCCTGGAGAGGGGCCATGGCAAAGCCTTTACTGCACATATGGATAGTGTTCTTCCTGAATGGCGGATAATCCGGGATGATTTGAACAGTATTCTCCCTGGTAATTAAATGTTTTAATTTTCTTAAGTACCGATTGTATCTGAAAGAAACTTTCTAAGAACCCCGACTACCAGTTCATGGTCATCTTTCTGCGGCAGTCCTGAAACCGTAACAGCACCGATTACACCAACTCCTTTTAGTGTAAGGGGAAAGGAACCTCCATGTTCAGCATATTTCATAGGATCAAGGTACTGTCTGGAAGCGAGTGTTTCCCCCTGAAGAGCATTTTCACGGCCTGTTCGGTATGAACTTTTATGAAGAAACTGAACAGTATTGCTCTTTCGCTCCACCCATCGGTCGTTATTAGGAGCTGTCCCTTCCATTGCAAAGTGGAAAAGAATGTGCTTTCCTCTTCGAATATCTATGGTTACAGATACATTGTGGTTTTTTGCTTCCTCATATAAGGCATTACCCAGTCTAAACGCTGTATCATGGGAAAATTCAGAAAA
>CBDVAD010000264.1:0-5505 GCA_965371875.1 uncultured bacterium | reverse complement strand
AGCAAGGTCCCTTTCAGGATTAATATGGGGAATAACTCTAATAATATTTGCCATCCTGTTACCTGTTTCCAGTTCCATATCTCTAAAAATAATTTTTCCTCTGACATTATTGTAAATTGCAATTTTTTCAATAGGTGTAGACCTGACCATATCCCTGATCTGATTCCACGGAAGAATTGCAATTTTCTTTTTGCCTTTAAATGGAATAAGTTCAAAAACTGTACTGTTAACAGTTATACTGTTTGAAGTATCTTTTATTTTCTTTTTTTTCTGAACAGATCCGGCTTTATCGGGAACAAGTCTTTTAAGTTCAGGAGAAATATCATAGAGCCATGATCCTTTTAGAGTGGAAACAGAACGGGCAAACATTCTCGATGTTTTTACAATTTCTCCTGCAACAATATATTCAGGAGACTCTCTGAACATTACAGATCCAGGATGGATATGTATCTGGCCGGCTGTAAGACTTTTGTAAGCGGATCTTCCTGACCTGACACATACAAATTGAATAAGACCTGCTGAAATTGAGCAGAGCAGATCTTTTTGGCTGCCTCCGGAAGTCATAGGTATTCCCATATCTGAGACAATACTTCCAAGCTGCTCTTTTATATTTACAATCATGTTCATTGTCCGTGAGTCCAGATAATAATCTTCGCAAAATTTCTTCTTTTTATCAGTTTCCTTTATTTTAATGTACGTTTTATAAAGTTTGAGGTTTGAAATGAAATCTCCTGATGGTTCTCTAAAATGATGCTGAGCATTTCTTGCTTCAATTTCCTCTCCCTGGGGAAGCAAAAAAGGTGAATGGGACGAAAGAAAGGCAGATGCCACCAGTACTTCTTCTAGCACATCCGGATAACGTATAATTGATTCGACAATCATTCTGGAATGCCTTGGAAGTAATGGGAATTTAACCATCATTTTTCCGGCTTCTGTCAGAGTATTTTCTTTATTTATTGCACCAAGAAGACGCAGGGTTTCGATTGCTCCTATGATACCCTGCCGGCCTGGAGTAGAGATGAAGTCAAAGCTGTTAAAGTCAGTAATACCCAGCTCAGACATCAATAGCACGACCTCTGAGAGATCTGTCCGGAATATTTCTTCCAGTGTATACAGGTTCCTGGAATCGAATTCCCTCTTTGAGAACAATCTGTAGCATGTCCCTGGTCCTGTTCTGCCGGATCTGCCTTTTCTCTGATTAGAGGATGCCCTGGATACAGGGCTTTCAATAAGTGATTCAGTAAAAGTTCTGGGGCTGTAAAAATTAATTTTGGCAAGACCCGGATCAATTACGGTTTTAATCCCATCTATAGTTATACTGGTTTCTGCAATATTAGTCGCAACTACTACTTTTATCTTTCCTGATGGTGTTTTTAAGAATACACGTTCCTGTTCTTCTCTGGAAAGTCTGCCGTACAAAGGGATGATAAACAGTTTTCTGGCAATTTTACTGCTTTGGAGAAGGGTAACACATTCTTTAATAGCATATTCTCCAGGTAAAAAGATCAGAATGTCTCCCCGTTCTTTTTTTCTTACCTCATTGGATACAATATCCCCAATTTTATGAAGCATATTCTCGAAATGATTCTCAGTTGGGAGATTGACATAGATGGTTTGAATAGGAAATACTCTTGTTTCAATATGAACAATAGGGGCACCGTCAAAATATTCTGAAAAAATCTCACCATTTATTGTTGCAGATGAAATAATTACTTTAAGGTCATGTCTGACCTCAAGAATACCTTTAAGAAGCCCGAGTATAAAATCAATATTCAGACTTCTTTCGTGTGCTTCATCCACCATAATGACAGAATATTTCGAAAGAAGTTTATCTGCTTTAAGTTCCTGAAGAAGGATTCCGTCAGTCATGATTTTAATTTTTGTGTAGATATCTGTAGTATCTTCAAAACGCATTTTATAAGCAACAATATTACTGTCTCTTGCTTCCAGATGTTTTCCAATAAATTCACTTACAGAAACTGTAGCTATTCGTCTGGGTTGGGTTACACCGATTACACCTGAATCTCCATAACCGGCTTCCAGGAGTATTAGCGGCAGCTGAGTTGTTTTTCCCGAACCAGTTGGACTTTCAACTACTATAACCTGGTTTTTTTCCAGTTCAATGAGAATTTTATCTTTTTGTGCATATACCGGTAAACTATTCATAATTATTACTGCTCCTGGGATTTTTTAATTATCTTGATAGCTTCAGTAAGACTTATTTTATTGAAGTTTTCTCTTGTAAAGATGTTTTTTAGAGTTACCTTATCTATACTTATCTCATCAGCTCCACAGAGAATTGCAAAGTGAATACCTTTTTTTTCTGCAAATCCAAACTGATTTCCAATTTTTTTATTTGCAAGATAAACTTCACAGGATAATTCAGAATTTCTGATTACAGAAGCCAGATAGTGGTTGTGTGCTACTGATGAACCTTCGATATTAAGTACTATTACATCGGAACCGGTTAATTTTCCAGAAAGAATCCCAAGTTCTTCAAGGCCTGCCATCAAACGATCCAGACCTATAGAAGAGCCTACTCCCGGGAGTTCTTTTTTTGTATAGATGGATGCAAGATTATTATATCTGCCTCCGGAACACACCGAACCAAGCTCCGGAAGATCTTTAAGGAAGGTTTCATAAACTATACCAGTATAATAATCCAGACCCCGGGTTATGGATGGATCCAGAGTAAACAGATCCTCGATTCCAATTTCTTTCATATAATTATATATATCACTTAATCTCTCTGTATCTTGCGACTTTCCTCCGGATAGAGCAGTTATCTTATCCAGAGTGTCTGTGAAAGTTTTACCAGGGACTATATAATTAAGAATTTTTTCTGCAGATTCAGCGCCAATTAGTTCTGTAAGAGAATCGAGAACTTTCCCATGTCCAATTTTACTGATTTTATCAACAGTTCTCATAATTGCTTCCGATTTTTCTGAAGCATCTATAACTTTAAGAAAATTATTAAAAATACCTCTGTGGGCAATTTTAAAAGAAATGTTCTCTATTCCCATAGACTTGAAGGAGTTATGCATCAATTGAAGAATTTCAAAGTCTGCAGAAGCATTATCCACTCCTACAATATCAAAATCACACTGAATAAATTCTCTATATCTTCCACGCTGTGTATTTTCACCACGCCATACTTTATCAATGTGATACCGTTTGAAGGGTAGAACAAGCTCATTTATATGTGCTGCCATAAATCGGGCAAAGGGTACTGTCAGATCGAAACGCATTGCTACATCTCTTTTTCCATTATCTTTGAATGAATAAAGTTGTTTGTCTGTTTCTCCACCGCCTTTACCGAGGAGTACTTCTCTATATTCAAGTACAGGCGTATCAATTGGCTGAAACCCGAAGTTTGTAAAAGTTTTTTCAAGTAATCTGATTATATTTTTCCTTTTTAATTCTTTTTCCGGAAGAAAATCTCTGAAACCCTTTAGTAGTTTAGGTTCAATTAACACTGCTTAGCCCCTCTTGATTATTATACCTTTCGATTTTATGATAGTAGACCAAAAGATACTAAAAATTCAAGCGAGACTAAATTTGCTTATACGATACGGAACTTCACCAGGTGGAAAAAGAGTAGCTATTGCACGAATATATACAAAAGATGATCATAAAATAAACAAATCCCTAATGGATAGGGACGCAGTTAAGATTACAGAAAAATTAGCTGCTTCCGGTTATGATGCATATATTGTAGGTGGTGCTGTCAGGGACCTTCTCCTGAATAAAAAACCGAAGGATTTTGATATATCAACAAATGCACTCCCGGGCAGAATAAAAAAAATGTTCTGGAATGCAAGAATAATAGGAAGACGTTTTCGTCTTGTACACATGTATTACCCCAATAAAATAATAGAGGTTTCTACCTTCAGATCTGAATCTAATGGTAATGATAATAATGTATATGGACAGATAGAGGATGATGTTAAGAGAAGAGATTTTACAATTAATGCACTTTATTATGATCCTCAGAAAGAGTATATAATCGATTTTATTGATGGTTGGAAAGATATACAACATAGAAAAATAAGATCTCTTATCCCTCTTTCAACAACTTTTATTGAAGATCCTGTGAGAATGATAAGAGCTTTGAAATATTCAGGAACAACTGGATTTACGCTTACATTTAGATTAGGTAGAAGTATAAAAAAATATGGTACCGAATTAAAAAGGTGTTCACCCTCACGAATGACAGAAGAGATAATGAAAATAGTTGCCACAGGCTATTCAGCAGAAATATTTGAGTTGCTTTTGAAGTACAATTTACTTGGATTTATGCTGCCGGAGATAAATTCATTACTTTCAAGAAAGGGTCATAATGAGCATACATTCAGTTTCATTAAAGATCTCACCTTTATTGATGAGGAAGTGAAAACAAAAAATGAAAACAGAAAGGGCCGTCTTATTGCTGCTTTGGTATCGTCATTTATCACTTTTCCTGAGGAGTACGAAAATATAACTTTTCTTTTCAGAGACATATTTAAAGACATAAAGAGATTAATACACCCAATAACACCACCCAATACAGAAGTTGAGATGGCTGTTGTAAAACTCTTTCGGGATGAAGGTCTTCAACCTCCTAAAAATGCTATTCGCAGGAAAAAAACAACCCATGAAGGCAAACACCCAAAAAAGCATTATGAAAAAAACCGCCATCAAAGACGGCGGTAGAGTTTTTATCGTTTGGCCAGAATCATTTACTGCTTTTGGATGGGCTCTCCTTTGATTCATCATCATCTTTTTCAACTTCAGTAGTTTCTTCAATATCTTCAGTTAGAGAAGCCAGTAGCTCGGCAGATTTCTCCAGATACTCTCCAGACCCCACTTTGCTTAAATAGAATATTGAATCTTCAGAGTTGTTATTTGCATAGGAGTTAACTCCCAGGGCATAATAAGTAAGATCAGGATCACCTCCCATTTCTGCAGTGGAATGATAATAATATTCAGCCATAGAATAATCCTTTCTGGCATAGTTTATCAGACCAAGATAGTAATAAGGGATATGATTATCCTCTTCAAGTAACATTGCAGTAATAAAGATACGTTCTGCTTCATCAAAGGATCCATTGGAGTAAGATTTTATTCCATCCTGAACCAGTTCATTAAATGTTTTTATTGATTCTGCATAATAGTAGAAGTCTGTAAGAAAGGTATTATTATTTATCCACTTAAATGCAGATTTCATTATAGCTAATTCATTTTCAGATTTAAGTGCATCCGGTTTCATAGCGCTGATAGTATCCCATAAAATTCTGTTATATTCCTGATATTTTGAATTTATAAGGAAACTGACAAGTCCCCATGACTCTGCATAAAATGCATTGATATTTTTATTGGCAACTGAGGTATCAATACTCAATAGATCAGATATTTGAAATAATTTCTGATTTAAAGGCTCTTTTCTATCTGCTGCTATATACTTTTTTAAGGTAATAGCCCAATCAAGATTGTTTCTAAACATTGCAGTATTATCTTTGTCATTAT
>CBDVAD010000263.1:0-5521 GCA_965371875.1 uncultured bacterium | reverse complement strand
GATTTAATATCCGACCTTCTTGTACCATCCATATTCAGGTTCCTATACAAATATTGATTTTGATGTGGGTTTGGGTACTTTAATTACCATAACCTGTACGATATCATTGCTTTCATTATACCAGCAGTGCTTAATATTTTTTGGGCTTTCTATAACAGTATCTGCAGAAGCCTCCTGTTTCTCATCGCCGATCTCGATGATTCCGGTGCCTTTAAGCACGTAAAATACAACATTTTCCGGAGTTATATGGGGTTTAAGAGCTTCTCCTGCCTTGAGTGTTATTACGTTTATCAATGCCTCATCTGCATTGTACAGATTCCTGACATCTACATCGTTTGCAGTCTCCATTTTTTCTATATCTTTGAGTTTTTTTGCTATCATTTCACTTCCTTTAGTATAAGATGACAAAAAAGATAAACAAAATCAGATGCACAGTCAATTTATTTTTTGTATTGTTAATTATAACCTTATGGGATATATTAATTTAAGAACATCAAATACTGGATTAAAAGTTGAGCATCAAATTTACTATATCAAACCTAAGGCTTCTTGCTGTACTTCTGTTTTTACTATTAACTTTGAATCCGGTATTTGGTGAAAACAAGTACAATGGAGTACAGCTTCTTGTTGGAGTTGTGCCGGAAAAGCAGGGAATGGAAACAAAAATAGATAATCTTATTTATGATCTTCTCGTTTTTGAATTTGAGAGATATGGATTAATTACAGATAAAATCCAATTTGAATCAAATGATTCAATTGAGATTATATTATCTTCAGATTCGGGAATAGGCCTGGCTGTCATCTGCAGTTACACAACCACAGACAGGAGAGTTTTACTGGATATAGAACTATATGATTCCAGGACTATGTTGGTTATTGCGTCTGTTTCCACAAGTGCAGATCTTGATCTTTCATTTGATGAAGTAATTTCCAATGTTGTATCGGAACTTATAAGTGAGGCAGATGAAGAATTAAGAAAGCGTGTTGTGAATATCGATTATAAGGACTTATCCACAGATATAGAAGAAGATATTACTGAAGAAAAAACAGAACCTGAAGTGTCGGAATCTGTAGCCGGGTCAAAAGGTGGGCTGGAATTATTTCTAAGTGCCGGTGTTCCTATGGGGGTAGGAACTGGTAAGGATATTCTTCAGGAATTAGGTTTTAGTATGGAACTTATTGTAAATTACTGGTTTCTTACCTCCCTCGGGTTCTTTGGCCCCGGCGCTCAGATATCAGCCAATCTATACCCGTCTGCAGATCCAACTGGAGAGGCAAGCCTTATTATGGTCCCCATGGGTTTTAGTATGGCTTATTTTACCCCGGTTGGCAGACTTTTTTCTCTCCTTATTCAGGTTGGGTCAGGTCCTGCTTTAGCAATTCTTGTATTTGAAGGGACTGAACCACTTGTTAAGGTAATACCCTATATAAGTGGATCTGCAGGATTAAGTTTCAACTTTCGCAGGAGTATGAGTATCGGTTTGAAAACTGCGTACAGTATTTATTTTGAAGATATAGAGCTGTTAACAACCTTTACCCCCTCTATATACGTTTCGTTCAGGAGTTGGGATTGAAAAAGAAAATATTTACAGTATTTATTACCCTTTTACTCATATTAGCGGTTTTTCTATTATTCGGTTGTGATAACTTCAGCCTCTTTGATATATTGGCCAATGGGATTTACCTTGTTCCGGAAGAAATAACACTTAATCTTAATGAAACTGTCAAGTTTGAAGTATCTGGAGGAATAGCGCCATTTATATTTACAGCGTTTGGCGATGGTAGTCTTTCTGATGGAATTTATACCGCCCCGCCAGTTGTTCCAGGTACCTCTACAATAATATCTGTAGAGGATGATCGAAATCGTACGGCTGAGGCTTATGTGACTGTTGTGGAGGCTATCACGATAGCTCCCGGCCTGGTAAGCACCGGTATTGGTGGAGTTGTACAATTTAGAGTCAGCGGTGGAGTGACTCCGTATATATCAGTTGTATTGAATCCTGATTTGGGATCTGTGAGCGCTCTTACATATGATCCAGGACCGCCTGAAGGATATCTTTTTGATTATACAGCTGTAAGCTCAGGAATTGAAAGTATCCTGGTTACAGATTCCAATGGTCAGATAGCGGAAGTGATTGTAACCATTGTTGATAGCCCTGGTCTGATGATTATACCGGAAGTCGCGGAGGTATTAGCTGGCGAGGTTTTTACATTTTCAGCCAGTGGCGGAACTCTCATACCGGCACCTGCGGCACCATATATATTCAGCATAGTAGATGATCCTGCAGAAAATGATGATATTAATTTCGACAACGGCAGATATACGGCACCGACTTCCCCTTTCACCGGTTTCAGAACTGTCAGTGTTAAAGATGACGTTGGATCAACAGCAGAAGCAACTGTTTACATTGTAGAGGCTCTGTTTACAATAAATCCATCTCTAACGCTTACCCTTTACGTAGGGGATGAATTTACATTTTCTGCTTCTAACGGAACACCGGACTATGAATTCTCAATTTTGACCGGGGATGAAGCCGCAGGATCAATTGACAGTGTAACAGGTGAATTTACAGCATTGGCAAAAGACTCCAGCGTAATAGTTATTGTAACTGACGGGAATGGTAATACTTCTACCTGCAAAGTCAAAATTAAAAGCTGAAGGGTTTACTTCTATCAGTTAAGCAGCTTATTAAGATTATCAAGTAATTTTCTAAAATTATCTGCGGAAGAGTTTTGGTCCTCCCATGGTCTGTCTGCAGTACCTGCATTATCTGTCAGGGAACTAATGAGTGAATTTATCTCATCAAAAGCTCCTGCTCTTCCCTCTTCTTTCTGGTTATCTCCGAATGTACTGAAATAGAGCTCCAGTTGATCAAGCAGTTCAGGATACTGTGATTTTACAGGTTCTGTTGATACAATCTGCTTAAGAATGACTTTGGTACCCAAAAGTTCAATGATTTCATCCTGATCAGGTTGTTTCTCTTCCGGCAGTGTACTCATATAGGATCGGTACTCATCCTGTAGTTCTGATACTTCTAATATCAAGTTATCCCGATCTTTCTGTTCCAGGTCTGCTTTTAGTATCAACTGATTCTGAGAAAGGATTCTACTTTCAAGTTTTCTAATATCTGCATTCAGCTCTGCTTTTTCCCGGGGGAAAACTTCCTTAATTGTCTTTCCCATACTTATAGAATTTCTAAGGGTTGCAATAACAAAGTTTTCAACAGGAAGCCTTTCCTTTATTCCGGACAGTTCTAAAACGGAATCCTGTTTTAGAAAATTTTCAAGGTTTGCAATTTCAGCCAATGCATCTTCATACTCACTCTTAGCTATTTTATTTTCAATACTTCTGTATGACTCAAGAATCTGGGATGATACAAGATGTTCTTTTGAGCTTACATTCTCTATCTCTTCAAGCTGGCTTAATACCAGGTTTCTCTGACTTTCCAGAGCTGCAGACTGATCGTCAAAATCCTGGAGTAACTCTTTTTCTCTCTGTGCTATCTGCTCCTCAAGACGGGCTTGTTCACTTTTAGACTGATCAAGATTGTTTTGGTATTCTTCAATCTTTATTGACATAGCAAGCTCTTTTTCTGCAAGTTCCTGCTCATACTGTTCTTTGAAATCATTCATTACAGTTTCATTTTCCGCTTCCAGTCTATTGGAAGTTTCTGTAATTTTCTTCTGTATATCTTCACTTGACAGACCCTGTTCTACAAGTTTTGCTCTCTCAGCTTCCAGAGTATCATTCATAGCATTTTTTAGTTCCTCTTCCCGGGCATTCAGAGTTTTCTCAGTATCTTCTTTTAAACGATTTCTATCCTCAATTGCAGTACTCAGCTGATTCTGGATGCTCTTTATCTGTTGATCTCTAATTTCCAGTTGTTCTTCAGATTCAGCTTTTACTGCCGCCAGAATTTTGCTTTCAGTGGAGAGTACTCTGTTTCGGGTTGTGAGTATGGTTTTTTCCTTACTGTTATAAAAAGAGAGAAAAAATAAACCGCCTCCAAATAAAACTATAATAGATCCGATTATAACTATTAAAGGAATAACAGTATCATTTTTGATTACTGAAAAATCAGTGGAAACTGCAGCTACTTCTGCATGCAGTTTCTCGACCATTCTGTCAATCTCTGAGTAGATTTCATCTTTGACAGGATCTATGGATTGCATATCTGAATTATTGTTGTTCGTAGTTCGTTTTCTGCCCGCTCTGTGAAGTAATCCTTTCATTTACATAATAGTCCTTTTCTTATACTAAAAAATCGGCATATATGGGGTAAAGATCAAATAGATATTTTAGCTTTGACAGTAACAGAGCTCTAAAGTATAGTAAAGTCAAGATTATGAAGATTAAAAGTAAAATATTATTGATAGTGTTGCCAATTTTAATTGTTTCTCTTACACTCATGGGGTTTGCCGCTGCTCTTTCGGCAAGAAATGGTATAACACAGATCGCGACAGATTTTCTTAAATTCAAGGCTGACTCTTTGGATAATTATGCAATTTCACAGTGGAGTTTACTTGAAGATAACAATCTGACATCAAACAAGGAATTTATTGATGCAGCTATGGAAGCGGTAGAGTCATTTGCCCAGAGTCTGATAAGGAGTGAAACTGAGATTATCTTTGGTATTGATGATGAAGGTGTTGTACAGATGAATACCGGAGAGCTGTCTCTGAGTCAGGCTGAAGTGTCTGATTTACTTGATATCTATAAAAAGAAAGAACCGGGCTGGTTTACGTTAACATTGGATGGCTCTCTCAGAGTTTCCCAGGGTTTTTATCTTGAATCTTTTAAGAGGTATATTTTTGTAAGTGAACTGCGAAGTACATTTTATGGGTCGGTTCTGCAGATCTACTATCAAAGTGGATTGATACTGTTTATTGCGGCATTGGTGTCTGTTCTTCTTCTTGGGTTCTTTGTTTCTTACCTTACATCACCGTTAAGCAGAATGATATCTGTAATTAGAGAGATTATTAAAGAGAATGACCTAAGTAAACGTGTAGATCTTCTTTACAGAGATGAAATTGGTGAACTTGGGCACACTTTTAATCTGATGAGCAGTCAACTGGAAAATGCGTATAATCAGGTAAAGAACTTTGCATATAAAGCTGTAGTTGCAGAGAAAAATGAGAAGAAAATAAGAAATATTTTCCAAAAATATGTTCCTCATGATGTAATTGAACAGTTTTTCAATGATCCTGAAGGGATGTTAACAGGCAGTTCAAGGGAACTGGCAGTATTGTTCTCCGATATTCGGGGGTTTACAACAATTTCTGAAGATATGCTCCCCGAAATGGTGGTTGAATCTTTGAATAGATATTTTGAACATATGGTGGATATCATAATAGATCATGATGGTATAGTAGATAAGTATATGGGTGACGCCATAATGGCTTTTTATGGTGCTCCGGTACAGCATAAAAATGATTCTCTACTTGCTGTTCAGACAGGACTTGATATGCTGGATGAATTAAAAACCTTTAACATGTGGCAATTAGAGAATAATCGTCCTCC
>CBDVAD010000262.1:0-5533 GCA_965371875.1 uncultured bacterium | reverse complement strand
ATTTTTGCTGCTGCTCCAGGGTCAAGTTCGTCCAGAATTTCATCCAACAGCCAAATTCGCGGGTCTGCTGCATATAGACAGGCTGCTAATAATTTCTTTTTTTCTCCCCCGGACATAGTTGCAGGATTTCTATGTCTCAGAGTTTCAATATCCATAATCCGGAGAGCAGAATTAACTCTGTGCTCCATCTCTTCTCTAGGTATTCCCAGTGATTCCAGGGCGAAAGCTATTTCAGAATCGCAGGATGTTGTGAAAATTTGTTCATCTGGATCCTGAAACACAGATCCTATCATACTAATCAGTTCATAGGGTTTATAATGATCAACGGGCTTCCCCTTATAGTCCACTGTACCACTTATTTTCCCATCAGTATAACGTGGAATCAAGGATAGGATTATCTTAAGCAGTGTAGATTTACCTGACTCAGGTTTTCCAAGAATAATTTTAAAATCACCGGATTTAACAGAAAGGTTAATCCCCTTTAACAGTTGTGGAAAAACAAGCCCAGGGTAGGATGGGTATTGGTATTCCAGATTTTGTATTTTAAGAATTTCCTGCATTTTATGCTGTTTCCTGTCTCTGGATATTATTCCGTAGAGACACATGTCCGTGCGTCTCTACGTCTTTTTTACGTTTTTTTTATAAGGGAAAACCCTGTATACGGTACCAGTTTTTCCGGTATCCTTATACTTCCGTCTTCCTGTTGGAAATTCTCCATAATTGAAATAATAGCTCTTGATACAGCAACAGCAGTACCATTAAGCATATGCAGGTATTGGGTTTTTCCATCCTCTTTATATCTTACACCAAGACGTCTGGCCTGGTAATCGGTACAATTGGATGCACTCGTAACCTCTCCCCATTCACCTGTTTCACCTCTTCCCGGCATCCATGCTTCCAGATCATATTTTCTGTAGGCAGGAGCTCCGAGGTCTCCAGTACATGTATCAACTACCCTGTATGGAATTTCAAGGCCCTGGAAGATTTCTTCTTCTATACTCAGGATTTCCTGATGATATCTTTCAGAGTCTTCCGGTTTGCAGTATATAAACATCTCTACTTTTGTAAACTGATGAACTCTGTAGAGACCCTTGGAATATTGTCCGGCAGCGCCTGCTTCCCTTCTAAAACAGTGGGAATGTCCGGCCATTTTAATAGGAAGAATATCAGGATCAATAATACTGTCTGCATGAATGCCACCAAGGGTTATTTCAGCAGTACCTATAAGACAGGTTCCTGTCCCTTCCAAAGCATATATATTACTTTCTTCCCCTCTTGGGTTAAAACCGATACCTTCAAGAACCTCTTCCCTGGCAATATCCGGTGTAATAACAGGTGTAAACCCTTTGCTCCGGACGATATCCAGCGCATATCTTACCAAAGCCAGTTCCAGATAAACAGCCTCATTTTTAAGATAATAAAATTTTGAACCCGATACTCTTGTTGCAGTGTCAAAGTCAATTAAATCCAGGTCATGACCAAGTTCTACATGATCTTTTGGTGTGAAACTAAATTTTGTTGGACTCAAAAAGCGTTTAATTTCAGTATTATCCTTATCCTCTTTCCCTATAGGAGCATCAGGATGAGCCATATTTGGTATTCTTCCAGCTTCTCTGAATAGTTCGGTCTCTACACTGCCAAGTTTTTCCTGGGATGCAGCAATATCGTTTTTTAGAACCTTGCCCTCTTCTATGAGTAAAGATCTCATCTCTGCTTCCAGCTTACCTTTCATCTTTTTGGCATTTTCGTTTCTTTTCTGCCTAAGATCTTCAGTCTTCTGTATAAGGCCGCTGCGTTCATCGTAGAGTTTCAGGATATTATCAACATCTACTTCCATGTGTCTGTTGCGAATATTTTCCACAACAGCATCTCTGTTTTCTTTAACAAATTTCAAATCTAACATGGGCGAATAATACTTCAGGATGCAGGGTTTTTACAAGTAGGAGGGTGATTTATCGTTTCAATTTTATCATATTCCAGATTATAGTATCCTGATCTATCATTTTTTGATTCATGTCAATCTGATTTGTTTATCTTGTGATCTTATAAAGAACTATAGGTTCTCTGTATTCAAAGAGATTTTGGTTAGAGGTATCACTAATGAAGTTAAGGAGTTTTTCCGAAGTACTTGTTATTGTTATGCTTGTGCTGTATTGCTCCTTCACTACGATCCCCTGAAGTTCTTTTTTCATAATTGCTTCTTCAAACGCATCTACCTCTGGTAACCACAGAACAAGATCCCCTTTTTCAGTAAATTTATATATAAGAAAATAATAGTCATTCATCCACTTCTCGTCTTCCTTAAATCGAACAGACAGGAAGTTCTGCTCATCTCCCGCTGAAACAATCATTTCTCCGTGCATCAAGGTGAATTGATTGTTCTCCCATTCCAATCCTGCAATCCGGGCAATACCATTGCTGTCAAACTTCACATGAATAACTTCATCATCGTCCACAAGCCATATGCCTTCAAACTTCTCCTCATCAATAGGATCAGGACTATTGGATATTGGATATCTGATTGTTACACTTGAGCAGCTTAGAGTAAGTGCAATGATAAAAATTGACAGTAAGACAAGTAAAAACTGTTTCATTCTATTACCCTTCTTTTTAATATAAACATATCATCTTTTTTAGTTTTTTCATTATATCAACATAAATTCTTCAAGTAGTCATGTTGCTTTATAATGGTCTTTGTTTAACCTGCCTAATCACTTCACATGATAATTTATTGACCTGTAATTTTAACCGTGGTACTGTAATTTCAGACAAAATTAATTTTAAGGGAAGGCAGAATGAAGAGGTATTATGTTAAATATGGTGTCCACCGTAGAATTATCAGTTTCTGTTTATTATTTGTTGTTTTTTCATTATCGGGATGTGCAACAAATGGTATTCTTGGCATTCGTGATCCGTTGACAACTTCCAGTTATGTTGACAGTAAGACTACTGAATCTGATAGACGAATTGCAGATCTGGAAGAGGAAATACAACAGCTTTATGATGATATTTCCATTATGAAATCTGATATTGATGCAGTCAGTAATATTAAAGCCGATCTGGATGAAATGCCCATAGAAATGCTGCGTCAATTGGTATTGGCCCTGCAGTCCTATCTCGAAATGCTGGAGAATGAAAGGAAATAATACCGGTCTTTTCAGATGAAGGGTGTATAATTTCCTTAAGAGTAAATATTTATCCCTTCATGATTCTGTAATCCCTTTTTTCAAGGTACTTACCCAGCCAAATTGAACTAAGAATAACCAGGGGTATGGATATTGATAAACGGATTAAGGTGAATTTTATACCTAAAAATGAAGCTTCAAAAAGTGTCATAGGAATTCGGCACACAGCGGCAGCACTGATAAAAGTAAAAATAACACTCATTTTTGCTCCTTTTTGAAATAAGGAATATGCAATAGGGAAAGCTGGTATCAAACCACCTGCGATAGGGCCTGCCAGGAGTATAGCCCAAAAATAACTTAGTGGGCTGGAATTTTCTCCCAGATGTTTTTCAATAAATTCCCTCTTTACCCAGACTTCAAACAGACCTATTAAAATAAAAATAGGTGGCAGTAACTTAATCATCTCGAGAGAAAAAGAGATGAAATTACGTCCGATTTGTTTCCCTGGATTGTACCCGAATATTAACGATAGAGAAACAAAGGTGATATACAGTAATAATGTTGTTATTTTAATAATTTTATTTCGATACTTCACACTATTTCTCCGAAGAAGATGCCTGTTATTAAGGCTACAGCAAGAGCAATACAAAAACTTAGAATATTTCTTGCTACAGTTACTTTGGTTCCAAAATATGCTTTTTCTATAGGAAACGTAAGAACACCGACCATCATTAGAGTTGTTGTAAAAGCAGATAAAACCATATATGACACTCCTTCTTTTAATAAAACTCCTCCCAGGGGATAGGCGATTGGTCCAGGTATTAATGTAATAGAACCGATAAACGAGGCTAAAAGAACACTAATAAATTTATTGTCATTTCCAAGGGATTTTGAAATTACCTCTTCCGGAACCAGGTAAAGTACAATGGAAATTCCAATAATCAGGCCTAAAAATGCAGGTGAAATTTTTGCCAGCTTTTTATAAGCCATTTTGACTGCCTTCACTGTTTTTTCTTTATTTACAATAAAAGAAATTAGTAATACCAATCCTGTTACAGTATATAGAAAGTACATATTGTCTCCATTATTTTAATATTGGCTTCAAAGATAACTCTAAGCACCATAGTTAATCCAGTGTTTATTTACTCTATATCTGTTTGATTTGAAATATGGCTAAATTTCAGGAAAGTAATTGATTAAAATAATAATGATTATTACATTATGTTTGGTTTATTGTATGATAAGTAGAGGATTATAAATATGCAAACAAAGTATCTTGTAATTGGTATCAATGCTGCGGGTTTTTATGCAATTGAGGCTCTTCGTAAACACGATCCACTGGGAACTATTATTGCTGTTAACGGAGAGCAGCATATGCCCTATAAAAGAACAAAAGTAAACAAACACTTTTATCCTGCCAAACTCGATGTTGAGAAATTTCAACTTGCAGATTCCTTATGGTATGAAAAGAATAGAATAACGTTAATGAACAATACTCTGGTTACATCTGTTGATATTTCAACAAAAACAGCAAATCTGAATAATGGAAAGATACTTGAATGGCAAAAACTGCTTTTCAGCACAGGTGCTGAACCAAATTGTCCCCTGTCAGATGAATTTGAAAGAGCTGTATCAATCAGATCATTTGACGATGCCTTACAGGTGAAAGAACTGATAGAAACGTCAGAATCATGTCTTGTATACGGTCTGGGAATAGAGGGAGTTGAAACTGCGGCCCAGTTAAATGGAGCAGGTCTCAAAGTTGCAGTTGCAGGGAGGGGAGGGAAGTTGCTTAAGCGTTATTTTTCTTCTCATATCGCAGGTACAATAGAAGATCTGTTTAAAACCAATGGTATAACTATACATCATAATACGGGTATAAGCAGTATTCATTCTGTTTCACCTGGGAATGCAGTAAAAAGCGAAAATAGTGTCAGTGTTACTTTAGAAGGTTCGGAAAGCACAGTTTACAATTTTCTATTATACAGTACTGGTATAAAGCCTCGAAAAGAGCTTGCTGAGGCATGTGGTATTAAAACAGAAAGAGGCATCCTGATTAATTCACGGATGGAGACATCTGTACCTGATATTTATGCGGCGGGGGACTGTGCACAACTGGAATCAGGTACCATTACCGATCACTGGCACTCTGCCCAGGATCAGGGAAGAACAGCAGCAGCCAATATGGCAGGTTTGTCTTATACCTGGCCAATAAAAAAGTATCGTCTTAAAATAGAACTTTTTGGAAAGTTTTATTTTTCCATGCGCCCATTTATAGAAGATGTTCCTGCAAATTTAAAAGTAGAAGAGTCTATCCTTTCTGATCGGGTTTACAGGCTGTTTTATTATGAAAAAGACCGTCTTAAAGGTCTTGAGATGGCTGGTGATAAATCAAGAGCAAAGCTGTA
>CBDVAD010000261.1:0-5535 GCA_965371875.1 uncultured bacterium | reverse complement strand
AATGAGTTGTTTACAAACTGCATTGAACATGCATCCCATGAAGGAGAAGAGATAAAGGTTAAAATTGAAATAAAAGAAAAAAAAGGAAAAATAACCTATATATACAACGATAATGGACCCGGTTTTCCGGAAAAAGTTCTTAATTACGAATCTTATAATGTAGGATTATATCTGATAAAAAATATTGTGGAACAGAGTCTAAGGGGCACTGTAAATATGGAAAATAAAGGCGGAGCAAGAGTAATCTTACAATTTCCCGGAGGCGTCGAGTTTGAAGAGCTCTAATGATAAAAAAGGTGAAAATTTAAAAATTCTTATTGCAGAAGATGATTTTCTTGTTTCAGAAATGATAGAGGGTGAATTAACAGATGCCGGGTATGAGATAGTTGGTAAAGCTGTTAATGGAATTCGGGCTGTAGAGCTTACACAGTCTTTAAAGCCGGATATAGTCCTTATGGATATAAGAATGCCCGAGATGACCGGCCTGGAAGCTACCAGACAGATTATGGACATTTGTCCAACACCAGTTATTATTCTTACAGCCTATGAAAATATTGATATGGTTAAAAATGCCGGTGATGCAGGGGTTGGAGCATACTTGAACAAACCCCTTGATGCTCAGGCATTAGGACGGGCCATACTGATTGCAAGAGCAAGATTTAATGATATTAAGGAATTAAAAGAGAAAAATATACAGCTTGAAGAAGCTGATCAGTTGAATAAAACTTTGATGAAGGAGATTCATCACAGAGTTAAAAATAATTTTCAGTTAATCTCCAGTCTTCTTAGCCTTCAGATAGGAGGTTTGGAGGATAATAAGGCGAGAAGAATATTGGAATCGGGAAGGGACAGGGTTCAGACACTTGCTGTTCTTCATGAAAAACTATATGAAATTGGTGATTTTGTATCTCTGCCGATGAATATTTTTATTGAGGATATAACAGAGGCTCTGATGGTCGTATATAATGGAGCAGAAAAAGGAATTAATCTGAGACTCAATATAGATAATATTGTTCTTAATTCGAAAAAAGCTGTAACCATTGGTCTGATTCTGAATGAGGCAGTTACAAATTCAATAAAGTATGCATTTCCGGAATCTGGTAATAAAAAGTCTATTATTAATGTTTCCATGAAAGTAGAGGATAAAAATATAATATTACGCATGGATGATAATGGGATTGGTGTTTCAGATATGGAAAAGTTAAAATCCGGTGATACTCTTGGTCTGCAGCTTATCCATCTTCTTACAGAATCCCAGTTGGCAGGGAGTATTGAAATTCGGTCAACAGAAGGATTGGAGATTCTGATACGGTTTAAGCCGTAAAGGAGAGACGCGATAAATCGCGTCTGTACTTTTAAAAAGGGAATGAGTGTAATAGACAAAAAAACCGCCATAACGGCGGTTTTTTTGATTCGTTGAGACGCGATTTATCGCGTCTTTGTCTTTAAAGGATCTCTCCCAACTTCTTATAGAAGTTCATTCTTCGTTTGGCATCTACTTCGGCTTCTTTGAATAAAGCTTCTGCTTCGTCCGGTGCAGTTTTAAGAAGTGCGGAGTATCTTGCTTCTCCTCTTATAAAGTCCTGATAACTGAGTTTTGGTTCTTTGGTTTCCCATTTAAACCTGTTTCCCTCTTCTTCTTCAGGATTGTATCTAAATAGAGGCCAGTAGCCGGACTCAACTGCTTTTTTCTGTTCCGCCTGGGATTCACTCATATCAAAACCATGAGCGATACAGGGGCTGTAAGCAATTATAATTGAAGGACCGTCATAGGCTTCTGCCTCCATAATTGCTTTCTGAGTCTGAGCCCTGTTGGCACCCATTGCTATGGACGCAACATATACATACCCATAGCTGATACACATCATTGCAAGGTTTTTCTTACCCATTCTCATCCCGGCATTTGCAAACTTAGCTACTGCTGCAATTGGAGTGGCCTTTGATGCCTGTCCACCGGTGTTTGAATACACTTCTGTATCCAGAACAAGAATATTTACGTTCTTACCGGCTGCAACTACATGATCGAGACCTCCGTAACCTATATCATAGGCCCATCCGTCCCCACCAATTATCCATACACTCTTGTCAATGAAATAATCTTTGAGTTCAGTCATCTTTGCAAGAATCTTTTTGGCCTCTCCGTCTGCATCTCTTAAAGCAGGCTGCAGGAGAAGAGCTGTTGCAGTCTGTGCCAGTATTGCTTCGCTGCTTTTGTCTTCCCATAGTTCAATGTTCTTTTTAAGAGCGGCGGTAAGATCCGAGCTTGTTCCAATTTCCAGAAGTCTATCCATTTTGTTTCTTAGGAGTGTTCTGTTACTGTCTACTGCGAGCCTCATACCAAAACCATATTCTGCGTTATCTTCAAAGAGTGAATTACCCCATGTTGGTCCTCTTCCGTTGTCTGCCTTACAGTATGGAACGGTTGGAAATGTACCACCATAGATCGATGAACAACCTGTAGCATTGGCTGCCATTATATTTTCACCATAGAGTTGAGTAACAAGTTTAATATATGGAGTTTCTCCACATCCTGCACAGGCACCTGAGAACTCAAAGAGAGGAGTTTTAAATTGGGCTCCCTTTACTGTCGATTCTTTAACTCCATCAAGTACATTGTTAGGAAGATCATTAAAGAACTCGTAATTTTCTTTTTCTCCCCTCTCTTTTTCTGTTTCCATTGGACTCATTACCAGGGATTTAACCTTGGATGGACAAACATCTACACAAACACCACATCCCTGACAGTCATCAACATAAACCTGAATTTTAAACTGAAGGTCTTTTTCGTTCTTTGTATTTGATTTAATAGTTGTAAAATTTTCTGGTGCATTTTCAAGTTCAGAAGGAGCAATTTGTTTTACTCGTATTGCAGCATGGGGACATGACATTACACAATGGTTACACTGTATACAATTCTCCGATACCCATGACGCGACTGTTGAAGCAACACCTCTTTTTTCCAATACAGCTGTACCAAGAGGAATTATCCCATCGAAAGACATCTGTGAAACAGGTATATCATCTCCTTTAAGCCGCATAACAGGTTCAATAATATTTTTTGCAAAATTATCTGCATTTGACGGAATAAGCGAAGGAGCATTAAAAGACTTTGTAATAGCAGCTGGTATCTCTACAAGTTCCAGTGCCTCAGCAGATCTGTCTACAGAGTCCCAGTTCATTTTAATTACATCATCACCCTTTCTTGCAAAGGTCTTTCCAATAGCTTTTTTAATAAGCCTTATAGCTTCATCTTCAGGAAGAATCCCCGAAACCTTAAAAAAAGCTGCCTGCATAACAGTATTTATTCTTACTCCCAGTCCTGTTTCTTCAGCAATTTTAAGAGCATCTATCGTGTAAAATTTAAGTTTTTTAGCAATAACCTCTTCCTGCATATCCCTTGTAAGACTTTCAAAAACCTCAGAGCCGGGAAGCTTGGAATTCAGCATAAAAGTTCCGCCCTCTTTCAGGGGTGCCAGCATGTCATATTTACCAATATAAGCCTGATTATGGCAGGCTACAAAGTCTGCAGAATCAATCAGCCACGGCATGTTAACAGAGCTGTCTCCGAATCTTAGGTGGGATATGGTTATTCCTCCGGACTTCTTAGAGTCGTATGTAAAATAAGCCTGAGCATTTTTACTTGTATTTTCACCAATAATTTTAATGGAATTCTTTGCTGCACCAACGGTTCCATCCGCTCCAAGACCCCAGAACAGACAGCTGACAACATCATTTGGAATTACATCAATAACTTCTTTTATATCGATGGAGAGATTGGTTACATCATCATTTATACCGACTGTAAAATTGTGGAATGCTTTTCCATCAAGATGGTCAAACACTGCTTTTGCATGACTCGGAGTAAATTCCTTACTGGACAGACCATAACGACCACCAATAATTTTTACATCCCTGCCCTTCATAGAAGCAACAATATCAAGATATAACGGTTCACCAATTGATCCTGGTTCTTTTGTTCTGTCAAGAACTGCAATTTTTTTACAGGTTTCCGGCAGGGCACCTAAGAATGCTTCAACTGAGAATGGTCTGTAGAGTCTTACTTTAATTGCTCCTACCTTTTCGCCATTTGCTACCATATGGTTTACAGCAAAATCTACTGTGTCACATCCGCTTCCCATTGCAATGATTACCTTTTCTGCATCCGGTGCACCAACGTAATCAAATAGATGATACTGTCTGCCTATTACTGCAGCAACCTTATCCATGTATTCCTGAACTATTCCTGGAGTAGCATCATAATATTTATTTACTGTTTCTCTTCCCTGAAAATAAACATCTGCATTCTGTGCGGCTACTTTGATGATAGGTTCTTCAGGTCTCATTGCTCTGTTTCTGAACTGTTCAATATATTCAGGTTCTATGAGAGACTCAATTTCTTCAAATGTTATCTGTTCTACTTTCTGAATCTCATGTGAAGTTCTGAACCCGTCAAAAAAACTTACAAATGGAACCTGTGATTTAAGAGATGCCAGATGGGCAATTAGTGCCATATCCATGGTTTCCTGAATGGAGTTTGCTGCTGTCATTGCGAAACCAGTGTTTCTTACTGACATTACATCCGAATGATCTCCAAAAATTGACAGACTCTGAGCAGCAAGTGATCTTGCAGATACATGGAATACAGTTGGAAGCATTTCCCCTGCTATTTTATGCATATTGGGGATCATTAGAAGTAATCCCTGGGATGCTGTAAATGTAGTAGTTAAAGCTCCACCGCTTAATGAACCATGAACAGCTCCGGCTGCTCCTGCTTCAGACTGCATCTCAATAACATCAACAGTTTTACCGAATACATTCTCAAGACCAGTGCTGGCCCAGGCATCAGCATTTTCTCCCATTGGTGAGCTGGGAGTAATCGGATATATTGCTGCTACCTCACTGAAGGCGTAAGCTACATGTGCCGCAGCTGTATTTCCGTCAATCGTAACCATCTTTTTTTCTGACATTTGTTATCCCTTTTCTATTCTTTATTTCAGGCTGTCCCGTAACTTTATCCCTGCCTGGTCGTGCGCCTCGCTTACTGCTCGGCTATGCGTCCTGGTTGAATCGAGGCTGTGTTTTAATATATCAAGACTAAACTATTGGTTTCGGAACATCCTCATTTGCTCAAGAGTATATTAAAAAAGGTTGAATTTTACAAGGTGTAAACCTTATTCATCATCGATAAATTGATAAAAAAATGCAATTATTGTGAATGAGAGTCATTTAAACAGGATCGTATAACAACCTGATTGAAGAGAGTTCTGCGAAGGATTTGAGCATATTATCCTGAATATCCATTGTATGGATATTTCCTGCTATTCTGTCTTCAAAAGAAGATATTATTTTTTGAATTTGTTCTGCATGATTGGATAAACTGAACCTTTCAATAGTCTCTTTCTCAAAATCTGTTTTACCTTTAGATAATATTTTCTCCATCATATTTATGTTTATTATGTTCAATCTCCGTGTTTCTTTCAAAAGTCCGGGATCAGCAAGGTGTTTTAGAAAATCTATCTGCATTGATGGAGAAAG
>CBDVAD010000260.1:0-5540 GCA_965371875.1 uncultured bacterium | reverse complement strand
GAGTTATGTTTTCTGTAATTACAATTCTTCTCTATCAGGGGGGATTAACTCTTCTGGCAACCTGGATTGGTCCAATGATAGGAGAGAGAGGACTTACTGAGTTATCAGGACTGGGAGGTATTCTTGTTATTATGATAGGTATTAATCTTTTGGGGTTGAAGGAGATAAAAACCGCCAATTTTATTCGGTGTTTGTTTATTATTCTTATTTTTACATCTTTGGAACCCTTGTTTTTGTCTTTTTTCACTTAGGGGCGACCGGCCGGTCGCCCCTACATGAAAAAACGTATAATTACAATGTATTTATTCTATAGGGCAGGGTTTTAATTTCCATATCTCTTTTGCGTATTCACCTATTGTCCTGTCTGATGAAAATTTTCCGGATGAAGCTATGTTAATGATGGCTTTTCTGTTCCACTCATCTCTGTTTTCATATGCTGTTGCCGCATTCTGATGAGCATTATCATAGGCTCTTAGGTCTGCAAGATGCATATATCTGTCACCTTCCTCCATAAGCATCTTTCTGATAGGTTCAAATATCCCTGGTTCTGAAAAACTGAAATAATCGTGAAAGATCAGATCCAGAGCATCTTTGATCTCCTTATCTTTTTTATAATAGTTTTCAGGATTATAAACAGGTCTAAGTTCTTCAACTTCCTCTGCAGATAATCCAAAAATAAACTCATTTTCACGTCCGGCTTCCTGAACAATTTCTATATTTGCTCCATCCATTGTTCCAATTGTAATTGCTCCATTACACATAAATTTCATATTACCGGTTCCTGATGCTTCTGTTCCTGCCGTTGAAATCTGTTCAGACAAATCTGTAGCTGGTATGATTTTTTCAGCCAGAGATACTTTGTAGTCGGGAAGGAAGTAGACTTCAAGTTTTCCCTTAATAGAATCATCACTATTAATAACGTCCGAAACATTGTTAATAAGTTTGATAATAAGTTTGGCCATATCATATCCGGGAGCTGACTTTCCTGCAAAAATTGAAATTCTTGGAAAATAATCATCCGGATTGCCCTTTCGAATCCGGTTATACAGCATAATTATCTGCAGGATATTTAATAGCTGTCTTTTGTATTCATGGATTCTTTTAATCTGAACATCAAAAAATGAATCAGGGTTTAGTTTTATCCCTAACTTTTTTTCTACGCACTCTGATAAACGCTGTTTTGCCAGAGTTTTGGTTTTTTGGAATTTTTCTCTGAAACCTTTATCTTCTGCCCATGACTCGAGTTTTCTGATTTGAGAGAAATCTGTTATCCAGGCGTCTCCTATTGTTTCTGTAATTAATGCCGCCAGGGGAGGGTTTGCATGAAGAAGCCATCGACGTTGAGTTATTCCATTTGTTTTATTATTGAATCTATCGGGAAATATTTTCGCAAACGAGGGAACCAGTCTGCTTTGCAGGAGCTCTGTGTGTAGTGCTGCCACACCATTTGTTGAGTGGGAACCGGTGATACATAAATTGGCCATTCGTATCTGTTTAGGATTGCCCTCCTCTACAATACTTATCTCTTTAATCTTTGACATGTCATCCGGAAAAAAGGTTACAGCTTTATTTAAAAACCTGCGATTTATCTCAAAGATTATCTGCAGATGTCTTGGGAGTAGTTTTCCCAGCATTGGCTCAGACCATTTTTCAAGGGCTTCCGGCATTAGTGTATGATTTGTATAGCCCATGACAGATACTGTAATACTCCATGCAGTGTCCCAGGGAAGATTTTCTTCATCTACAAGAAGTCTCATGAGCTCCGGTATTGCAATTGACGGATGGGTATCATTCAGCTGAATGGCTGCAAAGTCAGAAAACTTTTTCCATGGCGCTCCGGATTTACGAAAACGTCTAAGAATATCATGAAGCGAGCAGGCAACAAAAAAATACTGCTGCTTTAACCGAAGTTCTTTTCCAAGGTACAGGGTGTCATTGGGATACAGTACCTTGGTAAGATTTTCAGCCTGTACTTTTGCGCTGACTGCCTCTACATAATCTCCTTCGTTAAAGTCCTGAAAATCAAATTCTTCAGCAGCTCTCGCGCTCCATAAGCGAAGTGTATTAATAGTTTTTCCACCGTATCCTGCAATAGGCATATCATAAGCTACACCTATTACATCGTTAGTATCTATCCACCTGTAAACAGTTTTTCCTTTCTCATTGTACGTTTCAACCCGGCCTCCGAAAGCAACTTTAACGGTAACGTCAGGTCGTTCAATTTCCCATGGATTTCCGTTTCTTAACCAATCGTCGGGCTGCTCTGTCTGATATCCATTATCTATCTTCTGTTTAAAGATACCAAAATCATATCGTATTCCATAACCAAAAGAGGGTAGATCCATTGTTGCCATAGAATCCAGAAAGCAGGCTGCGAGCCTGCCAAGGCCGCCATTTCCAAGTCCTGCATCTGCCTCCTGGTCCTCCAGCTCTTCCAGTTTGTATCCAAGCTCTGACAGGGCCTTGGAAACATTATCTTCGAGACCCATATTTATAATATTATTTCCCATGGCTCGTCCCATTAGAAACTCTAAAGAGAGGTAATAAGCTCTTTTAGCATTCTTGTCATGGTGGGTTTGCTGGGTTTTAATCCACTGGTTTATCAGTCTGTCTCTGATTGTATATGCCAATGCCATAAAACGGTCATTATTTGTTGTTGTATACTCATCAACGCCAAGGGTATACTTTAGATGTTCCAGAAAACCTTGTTTTATGGATTCAGAACTATTTCCGCTTCGGCTGCCGTTTGTTATTGTATTCAAGAAAAACTCCTTTTAGGGATTCTGTTTGGTTTCTACCCTTCCATTTTATCTGTTTTCTATTGTTGTGAAAAATCCTAAGAATAACAAGGGTTTTATCCTCTGTTGGATATCAGCCTTTTTGCAGAATCATCGGCCCGCCTGCACACTTCCTTCTCATCAATAGTCAGCAGCTGATAATCTCTCATTAGTAATCGCCCATCACATATAACAGTGCAGACATCCGATGCCTGGGCTGCGTAAACTAAAGATGAAACTATATCAAACCTGGGATAAAAATGAGGCTTTTCCATATCTATTATAATAATATCAGCTTTTTTACCTACTGTAATGGATCCTGTCTCATCATCTATTCCCAAAGCTTTTGCTCCGTTAATAGTTGCCATTTTTAGAGCAGTATAAGCCGGGACAGAGGTTGGGCTATGATCTGCAGCCTTATTTACCAGAGCTGTAAGATTTATCTCTTCAAACATATTCAGATTGTTATTGCTGGCAGCACCATCTGTTCCCAGCGAAACATTGATCCCTGAATCAAGCATTGCGCTCACAGGAGCAAATCCATTTCCAAATTTAAGATTACTCCCGGGATTATTCATAACTGAAACATTATTGTCAGCCAGAATCTTTATGTCATCCTCAGTTACCTTTACACAGTGCGCTGCATAGGTTCTGTTTTCAAATATTCCACAGTCCCTTACATATTCGACAGGTGATTTCTTATAGAGGCTGTAGATCTCCTCAACTTCTCTTCTGCTTTCAGCAATATGGATATGAATTCCAACATCGAGATTGGCTGCAGTTTTTGCAACTTTTTTCAGATATTCAGGGGCACAGGTGTAGGGCGCATGAGGTCCCAGATCAATCTTTATCCGGCCTTCCCCCATATTATTCCATTTATGAAAAAGCTCTACAGAACTATCCAGTTTTTTGATATCTTCCATGCTGTTGAAAACAAGACCTCTGGATAGATTTGCTCTTATTCCTGTCTCATTAACAGCCTTTGCAATGTCATCCATAAAGAAGTACATATCTGCAAAGGTTGTTATACCTGAGCGGATCATTTCTGCTATGCTGAGCATGGAGCCGGCATAGACATCATTCCCTGTTAGAACCTCTTCCAAAGGCATTATACGATCGTTAAGCCATGTCCAGAAGGGAAGATCATCTGCATAATGGCGCATAAGTGACATAGCAATATGTGAATGAGAATTTATCAATCCAGGGAGTATTATTTTACCAGTACCATCAATTTCAGTGACAGCTTTAAAATTATCAGGGATATCCCCAATGAAGACTATTCTGTTTCCTTGTATACCCAGATCGGCATTCAGAAACTCAGGTTTATCCGATTCCATTGTCAGTATGGTGGCGTTTTTTATTAGTAAACTCATTGAACCTCCGGTTCCCAGGACGGTATTTAGGCTGAAGGCTATTAGGAAAGTCTATCTGTCTTCTTTTTTTCTAACAGCTTTCCGCTCTTATAGCCTAACGACCTAATTCCCAATTGTCAAACAAATACTTTTCTAAAACGAATAATCAGAAATACGGCTCCAAGTGTAACTATTCCACAGAAAAAATACATCATTGAAAAACCATAGGAATCGAGAATGAAACCGCTTACACTACTGCCTATAAAACCTGCAAGACCATAGCTGATCCCTCCGAATATTGCCATGGCAATTGCTCTGGATTTTTCCGGAATCTGATGGTTAATTAAAACTATAATTGTTATATGAAGGAGTCCGAAGGAAAGAGCATGAAGAAGCTGTCCCATAAGCATTACCGGTAAGGGAGGAGCAAGTGCATATATAAACATTCTGATAACTGTACCAAGTGCTGCAAGTCCAAGCATTTTAGCCACACCGTAACGAACAACAAATCTGCTGCCCCATAGAACAACAGGTATTTCAGCCATGGCTCCCAATCCCCATACACCACTAATACCTTTCAGGTTATAGATATCATTTAGATATATTGAAAAAAAGGAGTAATAACCTGACATTCCCATTTTTATTATAAAAGCTGCTGAGATCCCTATCCAGAATGGTGCAGGCATAGAAGTCAGAACAGTAGCCAGGCTCTCTTTCATTTTAATATCAGGATGATTTCTTCTGCTTTTCTCAATTTTTGATATTTTAACTTTAGGCAGACTCAAATTACTCAGAAATAATGAAGCCATTAGTACAATAAAAACAGAAACTATTCTTACAGGACTGGAAGTATCCAGAAAGCCCCATATCTGATAAAAAAAGGATATCCCGACAAATCCGATACTACCCCAGATACGGGCATGGCCATACTGTTTAACCACATCTGTAAGTGTTCTTGAAGCGAGAGCATCTGTGAGAGAGGCTATTGGCCTGTACATCATTCCGAACAGGATCAATATTAATATGGCAGCAGTGAATCCAATATTAAATATAAAAAACAGGAAGGAAACTCCTGAACCGACAGTAAGAACAAGAAGAATAAGCCTGTATTTGCCAATTTTGTCAGCCAGCCATCCAATCAGCAGAGGGCCGAAAATTCCGGTTATTTCAAATATTCCAAGAAGCAGACCAATTTCATATGCCCTGAATCCCTGCATTTTGAGAATTTGCTGCATATAGGGTACTACAGTAGCCATGGCAGCGAAGAAAATGAAATAGTTTATACTGAATCTTAGAACCAATTTAACCTCTTATTCTATTTTAGCAGAAAATCAGGGATAGGGGAGGATATGTGTGATAAATATTTATTTTAATAACAAATACCATTTTTGATAATTTCTTTTAAGCAATT
>CBDVAD010000259.1:0-5581 GCA_965371875.1 uncultured bacterium | reverse complement strand
AAAGCATGACCCCGTCGTAGGGGCGCAATTTATTGCGCCCTTACAGAGGGGTAACACCCAAGGTTGCATAGGCGAGCAGAGAGTGAAACGAACAACCAGCCAGAATAATAAAAACAGAAAACCGTTTAGTTTAACACTTCCCGGAACCAGTCAGCAAGGTATAGTATTTTCGATACAACTCAAAAAAATCATCTTCAGACAGGGTTTTGTTTTCCGGCAAAGAGATTTTTTCGTCACAGACAATATCGCCCGAATCGTTCATTATGACAATACGCTGACCGAGCCGGATGGCTTCATCAATATCGTGGGTAACAAACAGGACAGTCATACCATATTTTTTCCAAAGCTCCAACAGGAATTGCCGGAGCCTTATCTTGATCTTTGCGTCAAGGCTTCCGAAGGGTTCATCCATAAGGAGGATCTCAGGATCTCCTGCCAATGCTCTCGCCAGGGCCGCCCTCTTCTTCATCCCCCCGGACAATTGGTGGGGATAGTACCCTGAATAATCACCCAGGCCGGCCATAGCCAGAAGAGTGAAGCGATCACTTTCCTTACGGATCGAACCGGTACCAACAGTGGAAAAGGCAACATTTTTTTCTACTGTCAACCAGGGGAAAAGCTGATTATCATCCTGAAGCATCAGAATCCGGTTTCTGTCGGGCCGGGAAACAGTTAATCCTGAAACACTGACTATTCCTGAATCCTGCTGAATCATAGAAGAACAAATTTTCAAAAGAGTAGATTTACCGCAACCTGAAGGACCTAGGATAGATACAAATTCTCCTCTTACGATATCAAGGGAGAAATTTTTTAGTACAGTCAGATTAGAATCAGCACCTCTGAAGCTTTTAGAAATATCTTTCAGGGACAGTAAAATCTCCAATGGGTTTTTCATACTGACATACCCCATCTGCGAACAGTCCTCGATTCAATTATTCCAAAAAAGAGATCTTCAATGAGAATTCCAATAATAATCACTACAACAATACCGGCAAACATTCCCGGAGTATCCATAAAAACCCGTTTGCTGAAGATAAACCATCCAACCCCGCCACTGTCAAAGACTGCCCCGAAAATCATCTCTGCGCTTATCAGGGCTCTCCATGCTCTGGCCCAGGAAATTTTGAGTCCTGCCAGAATATAGGGAAAGGAGCCGGGAATAGTTATTTTCAGAAACATTCCAAACCTTGTAAGTTCATAATTCCTTCCTACTATTCTGTAGGGTTCGGGAATACTCCTGTATCCTGTTGTAAGATTTGTAACCATTGGCCATACCACCGAATGTATGATTATGAAGATAATTGATAAAGCCCCGGTACCAAACCACAGAATTACAACAGGAAGCAGGGCAATACCCGCAAGGGGATGAAAAACTGCTGTCAAAGTAGTTACAAGACTCTCTCCCATTCGGGAGGAGACAGCCAGAAAAAGGAGAGCCAGGGCAATCATTGTTCCAATACTCATCCCCGTAAGAACAAGAACCAGAGAAATTAGTATTTGCCTACCAAGTAACCCTTCAGAAAATCCTGAATAAAGAGCCTTCATTACCTGTGAGGGAGAAGGTAGAACGAGAGGGGAAAAATCTCCTATCCATACAACAGAAACCCATATTAAAATAAGGAATCCAATCCATACAAATCTCGGTAGTGTTTTATTTATTATCCTGCTTGATAAATATTTCATCTATATTCTCCGGAGTTCTTTCAAGATATCCTTCAGCCTTCATAAACTCTATAAACTTTGAAAGGCCTTCAACTTCATCGGAATATACCAACCCCCCTTCTGTTAAATAAGAAAGTAAAGTTTCTTCAGATATGGAATAATCTTTTTTAAGAATAGAAACTGCTTCTTCAGGAGTCTCTCTGATAACTCCCCCGGCCATGGCTATAGCATTCCGGATATGGGAGAGAACCTCAGGATGTTCAGTGCTGAACTTATTCGTCACCATTCCTGCAATAAATGTAAAATCACCACCCATGGCTTCCCGGCCGTTTAGAACAAGCTTCATATCCGGTTCTGACAGTTCCATCATAATATATGGTGGTGAAGTAAAGTGACCGGCAACATCTCTTCTCGACAGAAGAGCGCTCATTCCATCGGGGTGCTTCATGGTTACAAGCTGATTATCAAAAATATCAGATCGACCAAGCTGCTTTTGCGCCGCCATTGAAAGAAGAATATGTTGAATACTTCCCGGTTGAGGTAAGGCTATTCGATCATCAGGTCCAAAATCGGCAAGGCTATTAATATCTTCTCTCCATGTTACAAGGCCAATTTGAGCCTTTGAGAGTCCTGTGAATATCTTCCATTCCATACCCTTATCCCATCCAATAAGAAATGGAGGTATTCCCATAAATCCCATATCTACTTTTCCACCAAGAATAGCTTCCCTGATAGCAGCTGTATTCTCAAGACGAACCCAGTTAATCTTAATTCCAGGCAATTGATTTTCAATAAACCGTTTCTCTTTCACAATCTGAAGAGGTGCATATGCAAGACCATACTGCTCTGCAATGGTAATAGACAAATCCCCGGATTTATTATTTGAACAGCTGCTGAATACAATTAAAATCAATGAAAGAACAGTTAAAAATCGCATAATATATTTTCTCCATTTATATCTTTTACTTCCAGAAGAGAGTATACTTTTTTCTTCAACTCTTCCAGTTCATTTTTTGATTTACTTTGAAGAGCTACATAACCAGCCCTTGCTGTTGAGTTTTCCCTGTTCCCTATTTTGCGGCCGGGGGGGAGTATATATTTTCCATTTATCACTCCGGACATTTTTTTTACAATCCCCATGTCTCCATTAGTTTCCACTATACCTGGTTTTGTAAAAAATAAAATTACAGATCCAAAAGACTGTGAAGGAAACTGATATTTTTTTAACACAATCTCATTTACCCTACCAACTGTCGCAAGTTCGAACTGGAGGTTCAAAATATCTACTCCCGTTATTGCAGGAATAAACTCATCCTCATAGGCTCCCCCAATTCTGGATGCAACTTCATTAACCTTTATCCCCTCACTTCCAATTAACATTTGAATATAAACCGGTCCATTTGTAATCGAAAAGGAAGAAACAATTTTTTCTGATATTGCTATAATCTCATCCTTATAGTTTTCCATATACTTTGAAGGATATTCATGGGAAGTGCAAACACCAATATGGGGACCATTGGAGATGGTTACACGATCAGTAATTGTCAAAGGATAAAACTGATTATCCAAACTCCAGCCGCTAATGGTAATTTCTTCGCTTTGGTAGTATTCCTCTACCAGTATTTTATCTTCCCGGGACCAGGACAGTACATCAGGTAAGTACCCTTTTAACTCATCCCAGTTCAGGACTCTATAAACACCTCTCTGTCCCTGGCTGTCCACAGGTTTTATTACCAGGGGATACTTAAAACCTTTAAGATCCTCCGGTTTGGACTCAGTAGAAATAAGACTGAATTTGCAAGTTGGAATCTCATTATCTTTAAAGATTGGTTTCATAATTCTTTTATTAGTTACACCGAGAGCTGTTTCCACACTGATACCGGAAGAAAGCCCTAATTCCAAAGCAGTCCTTGTAACAGGAAGAACTGGTTGATCCGTACCCAAAGTTAATATGGCATCTACCTCTGCTTTTTCAGCAGCTGAACAAGTTTCTTCGTAACTGAAAGTACTTGCTTTAACAAAAAGATCAGACTCCAGGGCTCCAGGACAATCTGGGTTCATATCACTTACGACAATAGTAAAACCAAGAGACCGGGCTCTTTTTATTGCATTCAGCTGAGCCTCTCCGCCACCTACTATCATTAGCTTCATATAAGATCCCACTCCATCTCTGATGCAGTCTTTGACATTCTTATTCTTTGAGGAAAAAAGTGGGAACATCGTATTAGTGAAAAAGCAAGAACAGTAAGCTTAATAAAATTATACCTGCTGGTATTTCCAGAATCTCTCTTGTATTGAACCTGCATATTGGCAATTTTTTCTGCATGTTTAAGAATTGCTACCGAAAGATATCTATACTCTGAAATATCACCAATTATCTTATTTACGAGAGGTCTGTTTAAAATTCGAAAACTTGAAACAGAAATATCCCTGGACTTTCTAAAAAACACATTAAAAATAATATCCCTTAATCCTGAGCCTCCTCTTCTTAATAATCCGGCTCTGCTTTTTTTTGGTACCCCAAAAACAACATCAAACTTATTTTTTTCAACTCTGGAAAGGAGCTCTATAAAATATTTCGGATTATGAGAGAGATCATCATCTACAGTAATAACAAAATCTCCCATAGACACTTTTAAACCAGCAAGGGTCCCAAGCTGCTGACCGTAGTTTTTCTTAAGAAAAACCCCCTTAACATCAACACCTGTATTTCGCAGATCTATGATAAAATTATCTGATCTGTTTTCACTGCCGTCATCAACAATAATGATCTCAAACTCCACCTCATTACCAACCTCTCTGATAATTTTAGAGCAGAGTGCAGGAAGACGGTCCCAGCCATTATAACTTGGAATAACAATAGAAATTTTCAAAACAAACCTGCTCCATAGTTCCAGATCAGGAATCCTGTAAGAATAAGCATCCCCCCTGCAATATGAAAACCCGAAATTTTTTCCTTCAATACAGACCGACCCAGAATTATTACCACGATGTATGCCAGACCATTAAAACTGAAAGCTGTATTTAGATTCAGCTGTGACAGTGCGGAAAAATAGAGTAATGGAGCACTTAGTACCAGTCCCATTCCAATAATAAGGTGAGGATTAAAGAAGCTCCTTATCAGGATACTGACTCCATCCCCTGTTCTTACTCTGCCGGATCCAATCTTTATTAAAATCTGGGAAAAAGAAGTAAGTATTATCATTATAATAAGTTTAATATATGGATAGATCATACTGTCTTCCCTGGTCGTGCGCTTCGCTTACTGCTCGGGTATGCGACCTTCCTGGTCTGTTTCTCACCAAAACCAATAAAAATTACACCTGCAGTTATAAATCCTGCTCCCAGTAGATTTGTACTTACTATCTCCTCATGAAAGAAGAAATGAGAAACAAGCAATACCAGAATATAGTTCAGACTCAGAACAGGATAGGCAAAAACAAGCCGCATTCTCCGGATGATAAATATCCATATAAATCCCCGGCTTAGTAAACAAACGTAACTTATCAAAGAATAGATATTTACAATAGTTCCACCGGACTCAATAATAATACCTGACATTTTTGCAAAAATTTGACCAAGAAGCATAATGCCTAAAGGAAGCAGAAGCACCGGCCATGCAGGACGCATAGCCGAGCAGCAAGGATGCATAGCCGAGCAGTGAGTGAAACGAACGACCAGGCAACGAAGTTGCGACCAGGGAAGAATTATTTTAGTTGACATACCTACATTGCTCCTGATTATCAATTTATATCATAATATTCAGCCACTGTAATCAATACAAAGACAAATATTATAGATAAAATCTGAAAAGTACTGTAAACTCTCTCAAATCAGCCTTAGCCTGGTCGGAAGCAAGCTTCCTGCTCGGCCATGCAGCCTTAGCCTGGTCGGGACTTCGTCCCTGCTCGGCCATGCA
>CBDVAD010000258.1:0-5636 GCA_965371875.1 uncultured bacterium | reverse complement strand
TGGCCGATTACCCCTACAATTGTTTTGAACAGAGAAGCAGTAAAATAGTTCCAAAACTCCTGTTTGGCGGAGATGATTCAGAGGAATATATAAACAGTGAACTCTCCTTTATGGCAAAGTATCAGAACAGTGATGGAGGAATTCCTTTCTGGCCTGAGTCCGGTTATAAATCATCCTATTATATCTCCCTGCGGGTTGCACATCTTCTATACCTGGTAAAAGAAGCAGGGATAAAACCCGAGACAGAGCCTGATATTGATAATCTTCTTAAATATATAAATAAACCTGATGAACGGGTACGTAAGTCTAATTATCTGATGGCATTCAGATACTACGTATCGGCTCTACACGGGCGAAATATTTCAGGTGCGGCAGACCTTTTAAATAGAGGGGACAAGCTTGGCCTGACCTCCTATGCAATGCTGGGGCTTGCTTTTACAGAATCAGGGGACAATAGAAGATCCGGGCAGGCTCTTGACAGAATAAAGAAATTTATCCGCCCGGGAACAAGAACCATTGATCTTACTGAAACATATGAAAGGAGCAGTTTCTACGCTTCCGAAACGGAACGCCTCTCCCTTCTTCTTATGCTGATTCAGAAGATAGAACCCACAGCTGAGCTTGTCATGCGTGCCGCCAATACTCTTTCCTTAAAAAAGAGGAATGGATACTGGGGTAATACAGCAGATACAGCCTGGGCCATGTTGGCCTTGTCCTCAGGGCCCGGCAGTGATTCTGTTGATTTTTCGGCGAGTGTAGATATTACAGATATAAGCCTGATCTCCGCCTCTTTTTCAGATAGAAATGATCCAGCCAGGGAAAGACTTTTTAATTTTACAGAACCTCCTCTTGATAATCTTGAGAGGGACTCAGGTCTGCCTCTATCCATCGAAAAGATCGGTCCGGGAACCTTGTTTTATACTGCTGCATTGAAGTATGCACTTCCTTCAGAAATAATCGGTCCCAGGGATGAAGGTATTGGACTGTACACTACAATAATAGATCTTGATGGTCGTACTGTAAACTCAGAAATGCTAAGTGCAGGGAAAACATATATACAGAAAATTGTTGTATCCAGTCACAGGGACAGGGAGTATCTGTCTATACGGGTTCCTGTCCCATCAGGAGCAAGGATTCTGGATGCTTCCTTTGTTACAACTGCCCTCTATGGGGAAAAAGAAAATATCTATGATGATTACTGGTATAATCCGCCCCGTAAGGAGATTCTGGATAACGAGGTCCAGTACTTTTTTGACAATTTTGAAAGTGGCAAAAGGGAAGTGGAATTCTATTTTCGGGCAGTCAGACCCGGTGTTTACCCGACACCGCCAATTCAGGCTGAATGTATGTATGAGCCGGAGATTTTCGGACGTACAGCAGGCAGGCTTGTAATTATTGATGAGAATTAGATTATTATATGCAGGATGGGCAGGCAGCTTTCTATTATTGACGGCAGCCTTTCTGATCCTGCGGTTTTTACCCTATCCGGAACTCGACAGTTTTATAGAACAGAAGTACAGCCTCGAAATTTATGATAGAAATGGAATTCTTCTTAAGGTCACAGCCCTTGAAGAGGGTTTGCGCAGAATTTACCGGAACCTGGATGATATTCCTGATATTGTAAAGAAAGTTTTTATTACCGCAGAGGATTCCCGGTTCTATTTCCACCCTGGAGTTGATCCTGCAGCAGTGCTCAGGGCCTTTTATCAAAACAGATCCGCAGGTGAAATTGTGTCCGGGGCTTCAACTATTTCAATGCAGCTTGCCAGGATAGTATCCGGCAGAGAGGGCGGGTACAAAGCTAAATTAAAAGAAGCTTTTAATGCTTTTCGTCTTGAAAGCAGGTTAAGCAAACAGCAAATTCTGGAACTGTGGATAAATAATATCCCTTTTTCTTTTCAGATAGAGGGTGTAGTTGCTGCATCCCTGAAGTTTCTTGAAAGAGAATTGTCCTCCATAGATACGGAAAGCTCATTGTTACTGGCAGTAATTCCCAGGAGTCCGGCCACTCTAAATCCCTTACAGAATAAGGAAGCTGCAATTAGTGCTGCTGCAGAATTGGCTGTAAATTCCAGCCTGCCCGGTATGCAGAATATGACTGATATTAAGGATATGACTGATAGTTTAAGAAAAATTGTTGATCAGAAAAGTGGATTTATCTGGCCTGATATTACTCCCCATTTTTCTCTTTATACAGAAGAACAAATAGAATCGGGCCAAAGAACAGGCCGCCTCGACGCAAGTGTGGATTCATATTTAAATGAAATTCTGGAAGAGAGGATCAATTATTATCTTTCCATTTCTACTGACAGCAGAATAACAAACGGGGCGGGAATAATAATTGATAATATGGATGGCGAGATACTGGCCTATGTAGGGTCAGCTGATTTCCGGGATGAGGCGAACAGCGGCCAAATAGATGGGGTTCAGATACTCAATCAGCCGGGATCAACCCTCAAGCCCTTCCTCTATGCACTGGCTATAGAAGAAGGTTTCAGACCTAATTCAGTTCTTCCTGATATTCCTCAGCAGCTTGGAGGTCCTGAGGCTTATCTCCCTATGAATTTTGACAGATCCTTTCATGGTCCGGTACTTCTGCGGATTGCCCTGGCGTCATCTATGAATGTCCCGGCTGTATATATGATAAACCGTCTGGGAGTTCTTAATTTCGCAGATTATCTTATAAGCCTCGGATTTAACTCTATCCGGGGACAGAGGGAGTATGTGGGAACAGGATTGGCTCTGGGAAATGCGGAAGTTTCACTTATGGAACTTACCAGAGCTTTTTCAATTTTTCCGCGAGGGGGGCGGGGGGGCTCCCTGACTCCTTTTTTAAATACTGATTTGAATAATGTTGATGACCAGGGGCAGGGTGATATTAATAATTCTGTAATGAAGCCATATACAGCCGGGATAATTGGTAATATTCTAACTGACAACAACAGCCGGTTTCCCGGTTTTGGATATGACAGTATAATGAACACCCGGTTTGAGGCTATGTTTAAAACGGGGACGGCAAATCAGTTTCAGAATATCTGGGCTCTTGGGGCAACACCTGAATATACAGTAGGTATATGGATGGGTGACTTTTCCGGAAATACAGTAATTGGAAGAACGGGATCATCATTGCCAGCGGCTATTGCTGCAGAAATGCTGGAGTTAATCCATGTTCAAGGTTCTGAGTTTGATGCTGTCCCCGATTCTGCTCCCGTTAGTTTATGTTCCCTGTCAGGGTTGCGCCCCAATGAATACACTCCCTCAACATATATTGAATATCTTCATGTTAACGATGCCCCAAAAGTTTCTGACTGGCATATTATTGATCCCCGGGGTGGACAGGAAGATCAGAGTATTCTGACTATCTATCCCGAAGAATACAGGTCATGGCTTGAGGTGAAAGACAGATCAGGAATAATTTCCAAAGATAATGGAATTCATAAAATTGTTTATCCCGCTGATAATTCAGTATTTTTTATTGATCCTGCTGTTCCTTCAGCCGATCAGATACTCCGGATTGAGAGTACCGGTTTTTCAAGAGGGAATTCATCAGTATTTATTAATGGAGTAAAAAGAGGGGAAACAGATAACGGAACTTACTATTTTGAGCTTCAGAAAGGAGAATGGGCGATAGAGTTCAGAGATATTGAAGGGGCTGATATGATAAGGATAGTTGTCAGATGAGAAAAAATGATCCTCCCGGGCATGCTGTTGAACAGAAAGCCATAGCTTAGAACTTATCCATTTCCTTCTGCAGGGCCTTATGTATGAACTTATGAATTTTCTCAAGCTCTGACTCTTTAGGTCTGGGATTAAAAACAATTATCAGGATTTTTTCACTGTCACTTCTGCGGGCCAGAATAATGCCGTCAGCCTGAATAAGACTCCCTTTTAAATTAAGCTGAATTTTATGGAGGATGGTTTTATTTTCAACAGAGACAGTTTCCTGGAATCGACAGGCTACTCCTACAGAGCTGATATCAATAATCTGACCCTTATAGCTGTATTCTTTGTGGCTGAAATTCATCAGAGCCTTAGGATCATTTTCACAGTTTACTCTGACAAACTTTCTACGGCCCTTGGCTTCATTCACCTCAAGTACCTTGAGTATTATGTCCGAACTCTGTTTGACACCAAGTTTTAGATGTACAAATCCACATTCAACTCCTATATCCATTAAATACTTCTGCATCAGATCCGGATCATTATTGTATGACAATATCCCTATCTGTACTCCATTGGTTTCCGGGTCTGATCTAAGTCCTTTTATATAGTTTTCCCACTCATCTTCTTTTAAGCCGTCATCAATGTTAATAAAGCAGATTGAATCCTTATATTTCCTGAATAACCTGATCGCTTTCTCGTGATCGTTAAGGAAATAAACTTCAAACTCATTTTTAAGCAGGAAAGTAATAAGTTCATCCTGTATAACACTCTGGGGATAGAGAAAAAATACCTTTTTGCCATTTTCAGATTCACTCATACACTGATTTTAAATCAATTAACTTTTAAACGCAATCAGAAATATGATTAAATATTTGAGCTTCCGTCAGGGTCCTATCTCCGGAAATGGATTTTCCCACTGCCATCCTGTTTTACCTGTTTCTCTGTATCTTTCAAGTCTTCTTATTGTAAGTTCTGCAAATACAGGATCTCTATCAAAAGTTATACATTTCCTATCAAGCTTTTCGGCTGCCATAAGAGTTGTTCCGGAGTGGGCAAAAAAATCTGCCACAGTATCACCTGGTTTGGAGCTGGTTTGGATAATTCTTTCTATGGATTTTAATGGCTTCTGAGCGTAAGCACCTGGAATATTTTCTTCCATGCGATAGAATACCTGCTGTATATCCAGCCAGATATTACCCGGACGAATTGTATCAGATTTACCTCTCTCCAGATTGTCCGTTACCTTGCCGTTTATTGTTTTGTAGTAGCCTTTTAAAACCTTTGGAATATCCGTATAGGCAACTTTAAAATCCGGATCTCCTTTTGTGTAATAAAGAAGTTCCTGCCGGACAGCCATCCAGTTTTTCTGGGTACCATATCCTCTTTGGTTTCGCAGGCTTATAAAACTACGGGACGTAAGTTCTTCATACTCCCGCATAAGGATCATGAATTCAGGAAGAGGCTGAAACCCTCTTTTCTGATCTGCTCCGAGCCAGATGTAGAGATGACTGTTTTCTGACATCAGGTCCAAGGAGTTACTTACCCATTCCTTTGAAAAAGTAATGTATTCTTCAATGTTTACCCTTGAAAGTTGCTGGGTATTCCTGTTTCCAACAGTAATGTTGTAAGGTGGGTCCTGTATAAAAAGATCTACTTTATTTCCATTGCTTATCCGGCTGCAATCATCTTTAGATACCGCATCCAGTACACCTATCTTATGTTGCCCTGTGGGGTCTTCCCATATTTCTCCAGGCTTAAGCCGGCATAGGGGCAGGATTTTTTTTCTAAAAGAATCATTATCAAGTCGTGGAATTGCTTCTGTAGGCATAAAGGAATAATATATGTTATTATTAGCAATTAAAAGAGGATAATCATGGAAACGTTATTTAATAATGAACAACTTCAATAATAAAATGGAGGAGAGATGACTAAGAATAAAAGTGGGTTTCTTTTTGCCGCACTGCCTTTGATAC
>CBDVAD010000257.1:0-5641 GCA_965371875.1 uncultured bacterium | reverse complement strand
ACTCTTCCCAGAGGTAAAAAAGCTGAATATCTGGTTATCAATGGTGTGGAATGTGAACCCTATCTTACCGCCGATCATCGTTTAATGATTGAAAAAGCAGATCAGATTATAGAAGGTATCAAAATAATTGCAAGTTTAATTAAACCTGAAAAACTGGCAATAGGAATTGAAATAAATAAGGCAGATGCAATAGAGATTATTAAAGAGGCAGCTTTGAAGGCTGATTTACCTCTGGATGTAGTTGGACTTGAGGTTAAGTATCCACAAGGGGATGAGAAGCAGCTTCTTAAAGCTATAACTGACAGAGAAGTCCCGAGTGGGGCATTACCTATTGAGATTGGCTGTGTTGTTTCAAATGTAGGAACTGTACATGCGATCTACGAAGCAGTAGTTCTTGGAAAACCTCTTATAGAACGTGTTCTTACAGTCTCCGGTGGCGCTATAAAAAATCCACAGAATCTTAAAGTTCGAATTGGTACTCCAATTAGCAGTCTTATTGAGGAATGTGGAGGTTTTACTGAAAAACCTGCCAAGGTTGTTGTAGGTGGACCTATGATGGGTTTTACCATATACGATCTTGATACTCCTGTAACTAAAGGTACAAGCGGGATTCTGGCCTTAACACATAAAGAAGTGAAAGGAGCTTCTCAGACGGCTTGTATCTCATGCGGAAAATGTATTGCAGCCTGTCCTATGGGTCTTGATCCTACAACACTGTTTAAATATATAGATCATATGGAATATGACAGCGCAGAATCTATAGGTCTTATGGACTGTAAGGAATGTGGAAGCTGTGGTTATGTCTGTTTGGCAAGAATACCCCTGATTCAGGGTATGAGGCTGGGTAAAAGGATGTTAAGAGCTAAGAAGGTTAAAGCATGAGTGATAATATAAACTTAAAAATTGAGAGTTCTCCGCAAATAAAGCAGTCCGTATCCACCACTTCCGTTATGTGGGCAGTAACTATTTGTTTGCTCCCTGCCGGCGCCTGGGGCGTCTGGATATTCGGTCTTAGAGTACTTGGCGTTTTATTTGCCTCTATAATTGCAGCTGTTATTGCTGAGGCTGCAATGGCTTTTCTTTTAAAAAAGAATACCATTAAGGATGGGAGTGCATTTTTAACTGGTCTTCTTATTGGTTTTAATATGCCTCCCTCAATTCCTTATTATATTCCTGTTGTAGCATCTGTCTTTGCAATTATTGTTGTAAAATGGACCTTTGGAGGATTAGGCGGCAATTTCATGAATCCGGCTCTTGCCGGGCGTGTTTTTGTCTTTTTCTCCTGGACAGGCCCCATGACCAGATGGACAATGCCACCTGCTTTAAGCTCAGTGGATGCAGTTACAAATGCTACACCACTTGGATTTCTTAAATCCGGTTTATTGGAATTTACCGGATCAGTAGATGGTCCTGCCAGTTTTTTAGTGGAGACAGGATATCCTCATTCGTCTATGGATTCGGGTATTACAGCCTGGTTAAACAGTAATCTCGGGTTTAGTCTATCTGAGGGTTATATCGATATGTTTGTAGGAAATATCCCTGGTAGTATTGGAGAGGTATCAGTTTTACTATTGCTTCTCGGTAGTGTTTATCTGTTTATACGCAAGATAATAACCTGGGAAATTCCTGTATCATATTTAGCAAGTTTTGGACTTCTGATCTGGGTTTTTGGTGGTAGTCGTTTTTCAGGTAGTTTTTATTTTAATGGAGATGTAATTTTTCATCTTTTTACCGGTGGTCTTATACTTGGTGCTCTTTACATGGCTACAGATATGGTCACATCGCCCCTTACCAGAAAGGGTATGTTGATTTATGGTGCAGGAGCAGGACTGCTGACATTTCTGATACGTATATTTGGTTCTTTTCCGGAAGGTGTTTCTCTGGCTATTATTTTAATGAATATCTTTGTTCCTATGATTGATCAGTATACAAAACCGAAACGCTTCGGAATACAGACAAAGAAGGCTGCTAAATGAAAGAAGTGATCAAAGTAGGAGGGAAGCTTGCTTCAATATGTGCAATTGCTGCTATAGCTCTTGGCATCGCCAATGCTGTTACAGAACCAATAATTATAGAGGCCAGGGCTGCAAGATTAAAAGCTGCTCTGGAGGATGTGTCTGCAGGTTTGTATATTGGTGAACTTGTGGAAGTTGATGAAGAGATAAGCATAACAGGATATTATCCATTGACACAAACTGATTCTACTGTGGCCTACATTATAAAAGTAACTGGTGCAGGGTATGCAGGTGATATGAATATCCTTGCTGCCATTTCACTCGATGGTGAGGTTTTGTCCGCTGTTCTTATGGAAAACACAGAGACACCTGGTCTTGGTAAAGAAGCTGAGAATCCAACTTATATGAAAATGTATATTGGAACAGGTAAAGACTCGGCTATTCCTTTCAGAAAGACACAATTGAGCTCAAAAGATGCTGATTCAATAACAGGAGCGAGTATAACTTTTATTGCAATTGGAAAAGCCTTGAATGAAGCTGCAGCGTTTGTAGACCAAATAGGGGGAATGTAGTGCTTAAAGAGTTTACAAAGGGTCTTATTAAGGAGAACCCTGTTTTTATTATTGTTTTGGGGTTATGTCCTGCCCTTGGTGTATCTACCAAAGTTGTTAACGCTATAGGTATGGGAGCAGGTACAATATTCGTACTACTGGGATCAAATATTTTTGTATCTCTTTTAAAGAATTTTATACCGGATAAGGTTAGAATACCTGCATATATAGTAATAATTGCTTCTTTTGTAACAATTGTAGAGATGGTTATGGAAGCATTTATCCCTGTTTTATATGACAGTCTTGGAGTTTTTGTACCACTTATAGTTGTTAACTGTATAATTCTCGGCAGGGCTGAAGCTTTTGCCAATAAAAATACTATAAAGGCATCTATATTGGATGCTTTTGGAATGGGTCTTGGGTTTACTCTTGCATTGATGTTAATAGCCCTGGTACGTGAAGTTTTTGGTTTGGGAACAATAACTCTTTTCCCCATTGGAAGCTTTTCCGGTGTAATAGAAATACCTGGATTGGTTGATTCACCTGTAAGAGTTTTTGGTCTGGCAGCAGGGGCACTTCTGGTTATAGGTTTTTTAAAGGCTCTTTTTAACTGGGTTGAAGATAAAAGGAGGGTAAAACAATGAGTTATATTGGAATAATAATTACCTTTGTATTTATAAATAATTTTATTCTTACTCAGTTTCTTGGTTTATGCCCGTTTATAGGTGTTTCAAAAAATGTTGAATCTGCAATAGGTATGGGTTTTGCTGTTACATTTGTAATGGCGTTAGCTTCAATATCTACATGGGCAATATATAACTACGTACTTATTCCCCTTGATATAGTTTTTTTACAGACTATAACCTTTATTCTTGTAATAGCAGCACTTGTACAGTTTGTAGAACTTGTCATACAAAAAATATCACCGGCTCTTTATAAAGCCCTTGGTATTTTCCTCCCTCTTATTACTACTAACTGTGCAGTATTGGGAATTGCTCTCATAAATGTAAGGAATGACTATAGTGCTCTGGAAAGTTTTATAGCTGGTATTGCAGCAGGTCTTGGTTTTCTGCTTGCAATTCTTTTAATGTCAACAATAAGAGTAAAACTGGATTCAGAATGGGTTCCTAAACCTTTTAGAGGCATTCCCATTGCATTTATTACAGGCGGGCTGATGGCTTTGGCATTTATGGCTTTTGATAATGCTCTATTAAATAATCTGCTCGGATAGTCTCAGGAGATCAAATGGTTTTTATTAAGATATTTTTTGCATTTATTTCTGTAACTCTGATTGGCGGGGCTCTGGGAATAGGTCTGGCTATTGCAGCAAGGATTTTGGCTGTAAAAAAAGATGAGAGAGTTGCCACTGTTGAGGAAGTTTTACCTGGTTCCAACTGTGGTGCCTGTGGTTTTCCAGGTTGTTCCGGTTATGCGGAAGGTATTGTAAATGAAGAAGCAGATATAACTCTTTGCAGTCCTGGTGGACCGACTGTTTTGGCAAAAATAGCTGAAATAATGGGACAGGCAGCCGATTCAATGGGTGAAAAAATGGTAGCCCAGGTTCATTGCCGAGGGAATAGAGATACTTCAACTTATACATATAACTATGAAGGGCTCGATGACTGTAATGCCATGCAGGCTATGTACAAAGGTGATAAAGATTGCAAATATGGTTGCCTTGCCGGTGGAAGCTGTATAAAGGTTTGTCCTGTCGATGCTATAAGCCGTGATAATAAAAATAGAATATGGGTCGATAAAGAGCTTTGTATTAGTTGTGAGAAGTGTGTTGTCGTTTGTCCAACCGGTGTAATGCAGATGATTCCCTATAGTGCAGATGCAATTGTTGCATGTAATTCACTGGACAAAGGTGGAAAAGTAAAAAAATATTGCTCAGTTGGCTGTATTGGGTGTAAAATATGTGAAAAGAAATCTGATGAAGGTGGATTTGTTGTTGAGAATTTTCTTGCAACAATTAACTATGAAATGAAAGGTGATCGCAGTGCTGCGATGAATAGCTGTCCAACCAAGTGTATAATATCTGCGAAAACAGCTGAATTAACAATTGAGGAAGTAGAGGAAAAGCAGAAAGTAAATGAATAGAATCAGATTGACGTTTGGTACCTATAACAGTCAGCCTGTTGGTAATACAAATGATCAATTAGAAACAGCTTATAAAAACTCCTACAGGCCGTTCTTAAAGATTTTATATACATATCCCAAAGTAAAAGCTGCTATTCATTATTCCGGTGTGCTTCTTGAATGGTTTGAGGATAAGCACCCGGAAATAATTCTGCTTATCAATGAGATGGTAAAACGTCAACAGATAGAGCTCGTTGGCGGACCCTTTTATAATCCAATTTTGTCAATAATTCCAAATAAAGATCGTGTTAGCCAGATAGAGTATCTAACTACCTACATCAGAAAACACTTTGGTAAAAGGCCCAGAGGCTGCTGGATACCCGAAAAAATTTGGGAACCTACTTTAAGTTCAAATATTAAGAATAGCGGAATGGAATATACATTTCTGGATGATACGCTGTTTATAGAGGCAGGTATCAAGGGTAATGATTTAAATAGAGTTTATATCACAGAGGACCAGGGGAAATACATTCATGTTTTCCCTATTGATAAAGAACTTTCTCAGGATTTTAATGAACCTGAACAGGTTGTTGAATCACTTCTAAAACTTCTTGAAAATGGAAGTTCAGAGGTTTGTACAATGATGATTGACGGAAACAGCAATATTACTGCTGATTCCTGCAGTAAAGATGGATGGTTTGAAAAATTTTTTCAACTTTTAACTGAAAATACCAGAAGAATACAGACAATAAACCCTGGCAGGTATATACGTACTCTTGGAGCAGTTAGAAAGGTATACTTTCCATGTAATACTAATAGAAGATATTTTAAGCAGAATTTCACTAAATATTCAGAAAGTAATCTAATCTATTCAAAGATGATGTATATAAATAATCTGGCAAGTCAGGTTAAACGGGATAAGATAAGAAAGAAGAATGCCAGGGAGGAGATTATGAGAAGCCAGTGTAATTCTCCTTATTGGCACAATAAACTTCCAGGTGTCTATGATAATAATTTAAGAAAAGCTGCCTATAGACATTTAATAAATGCTGAAAA
>CBDVAD010000256.1:0-5651 GCA_965371875.1 uncultured bacterium | reverse complement strand
ATGATCCTTGTTGGATAAAACTTGATATTCTTTATATGTACATTTCAGAATCTACGTATCCACCTTCATACTTATATATACTGGGGAAAAGTGATTCTTGCTTCAAAGAATTCCCAACGAAAATACATCCCTGCGAAATCCAGATCTATAGGTGGTAACATAGGCTATGGCTAAGGTAGATAATAAAACAGGGATTTGAAATCGCACCCTGATCCAGACAGCAATTGCCTATTTTCATTTCCTGCTCTATAATCAAAATTCATGAATAAAAAACTTTTATTACTCCTATTATCAGTCGTAGTCCTGTTCTCCTGCAGTATGGACTACAGTGATGCTGAGATTGTAGAGGAGATAGGTGAAAATACTCCAAACAGTATAATCGAAAATTTTTCATATACCAGTGTAGATAATGGAGATGTGTTGTTCCGTCTTTATGCGGAAAAAGCAGAAAATTATAGTAAGAAAAAAGAAACTATTCTGAATAATGTAGTTTTTCATGAATACAATACTGATAATGAACTGGTAACCGAAGGAACTGCTGAAAAAGGAGTTATATATACGGAATCTGACGATGCTGAATTAACAGGATCACTTATAATCTATTCTGCCGTAAATGAAGCTGAAATTACTGCTGAGTATCTTTATTGGGATGATTCAGCTAAATCTCTGTCCGGTTCCGATAATGGAAATGTAAAACTTCTAAAAGATTCCGGTACTGAAATATCTGGTTCCGGCTTCTACGGTGATTTGAGAACAAAGATATTTAGTTTTGATAATGATGTTAGCGGAATCTACCACTATGAAGAAGATTAGTTCTCTGGTTCTGTTTCTATTTATTGCTGCAGCTCTTTTTTCTGAAAATAAGGATTTTTATTTTTCCAGCGACAGAACATCAATATCTCTTGCTGAAGGGAATGAACAGACAATTCTCGACGGTAATGCACAAATAAATTCTGAAGATACAGTGATCAGTGCTGATTCCATTGAACTCTATGGAGATGATTTCCGCTTTGCCATATGTTCTGGAAATGTTTTTGTTGTAGATAGCAGGCAGGGTATTCGGATTAATACTGAAAATCTTTACTACGATAGAGAAAAAGAAATTATGATAATTAATAGCTATGCTGAAATGATAGACCAGAAGAATGAAATTGTTGTTAAAGGCAGTTATTTTAAAAACCTTGGGAAAGAAAACATTACAATAATTCAGATTGGAGTTCGAATACTTAAAGCAAGTGAAGATGAATCAATGACATGCAGATCTGAATATGCCAGATATAACAGAGATAGTAATAGTCTTGAACTATCCGGCATGCCGGTTGTTTTCTGGAAGGATGATGAATATCGTGCCACAAAGATATCTATCAATATGGACACAGATGATATAACTCTTACAGGAAAAGTATCCGGATCAATCCGTTCAGAAGAAGAGGAAGATGCAGGAGATAAAGAAAAAATAGTGGAAGAAGACGATGAAATAGTAGAAGAAGACGATGAAATAGTAGAAGATAATGCAAATGAGTAATAATATACTTAGTGTTAAATCACTATCCAAACAATTCAAAAAAAAATATGCAGTTAAAGATGTCTCCTTCTCTATGGAGGCAGGTGAGGTCGTCGGATTACTGGGGCCGAACGGAGCTGGAAAAACTACAGTTTTTTATATGATTGTCGGTTTTATTAATGTTACCGACGGACAGATTTTCCTGAACAGTCTTGAAATTACACATCAGCCAATGTATATACGGGCAAAAGAGGGTATATCCTATCTTCCACAGGAAGCTTCGATATTCAGAAAACTCACTGTGGAAAAAAATATATGGGCAATACTTGAAACCAGGAAAGACCTTTCCACTGGAGAAAAAAAGAAATCCCTGGATAGGCTTCTGGATGAGTTTGGAATTGATCATATAAGAAAGCAGAAAGCATATACATTGTCAGGTGGTGAAAGAAGAAGAACTGAAATTGCCAGATCTCTTGTAATAGAGCCTAATTTTCTGCTCCTGGATGAACCATTTGCAGGGATAGATCCTATCGCTGTTAATGAGATTAAGGATATTATTATCAGACTTTCATCTCAGGGTATAGGTGTTCTGATAACAGATCATAATGTAAGAGATACTCTTGAAATAACCAGCAGATCTTATATTATTAATCTAGGTGAGATTCTTGCAGAAGGTTCCCGGAAGGAATTATTATCCAACTCTCTGGCAAGAGAGATCTATCTGGGAAAAGACTTCAAAATGTAGCGGAGAATTGTATGAAGGGTAATTATTGATGCAGCAATATCAGAGACCACAACTGGTACAGGAACAGCGTCTAAAAATGTCGCCTCAGATGTTTCAGTCCATACAGTTAATGGCACTTCCATTACAGGAGTTGAAATTCAGAATTCATGAAGAACTGGAAAAAAATCCAGCCCTGGAGTTAATAGAAGATAAATCTCTTGTTTCCATTGAAGATTACTCAAATAGCAGTAGTGAGAATTTTGATAACTATTTTGCAAACAGTTCTGATCCCGGATATTCCAATCAGCAGGGAAGAGAAGCCTCTGATAGAAAACAGAAATTTATAGAAGGAGCTCTTTCCAGACCCGAATCCTTACAGGAACATCTAATGTCCCAGTTACTGGTACAACCTTTAAGTACAGAACTGCTGGAAATAGGGGAGCTGTTTATACATAACCTTGATAGTAATGGTTTTTTTCTGGAGGAACCTCATCTGCTGCTGGATGAGAGTCAAAGAGGATTATTACCTGAAGTGATGGATATTATCCATACCTTTGATCCTGGCGGTATATGTGTTAAAGATTATAAAGAGTCATTGATACTACAAGCACGGATCTCAAAAAAAGCCCCTGTTGGTGCAGTGGATATTATTGAAAATTATCTTCCTCTTGTAAAAAAGAGAGAAATAAATATCCTTGCAAAAAAACTTAATATGCTTCCTGATGAAATAGAAGATATTATAAAGTTTATTCAAACATTAAACCCCTATCCCGGAAGACTTTTTTCAAGTAGTCCCCCTGCTTATGTGATACCGGATATTATGGTAACTATAAAAAATGGTGAGTTTATCCTGGTTCTTAATGATGAAGAGATTCCAGTACTTGGAATTTCTCCATTTTTTGAGGAAGCCCAGGGCAGTAAACCGGAAAAGGATACCAGGCAATACATTAATAACAGTATTAGAGATGCAAGATGGTTTATCAACAGTATCCAATTGAGAAATAAAACCCTTCTTAAAATTGCTACAGTTATTGTAGAGTTCCAAAGGAATTTTTTTATTAAAGGTCCCAAATATCTTTTGCCCCTGACACTTAAAGATGTTGCAGAAGAGGTTAGTGTCCATGAAACCACAGTTTCAAGAATATCAAATGCTAAATATATGCAGACTGAGTGGGGAATATATCCAATAAAGTACTTTTTTACGAATTCCATTTCCGGACCGGGATCAACAGGCTCCCGGTTCTCGAAAGAAGGGGTAAAAGCGACAATTAAAGAGATTCTTGAGGAAGATAGAAAAGGGAAACGGCTCTCAGATCAGAAAATTTCTGACATTCTTAAGCAGCAGGGGATAAATATTGCCCGCCGGACGGTAGCAAAGTACAGATCGGAACTATCAATAGATTCCTCCTATGAAAGATAAGAAAAAATTTGCTTTTCGTGTTACAATTAAATATCATGTAAGTATAACTTGCTTTGGAGGGTTTTATGAACGTAGAGATTAAAGGTATTCATTACAGTATCAGTGATGCAACACGGGATTTCATAGACAAAAAGCTCGAGCACATCAGTTTTGCTAAAGATCACATTATTGATCTGCTTCTAACAATCACTAAGGAAAAACATGGATACAAAGTTGATGGTAATATCCATTTCAGATGGGGTAAATCATCACATTTGGGCCTGGAATCATTAGAATTATACGAAGGTATTGAAAATTTTATACATAAGCTGGAACTTAAAGTCCGAAAGGAGAAGGAAAAGGTCACTTCACATACATAATTTATAATTTATTATTAAATTTTTTTCTGAAGTAATTTTATCACTATTATAGTTTTTTATAAAATTTTAATAATTGAGTTTTTTTGTTAAAATGAAAGTATTAAGAATTAATTATTTTTATATGGGTAAAATATTAGGTGGTTTATTAATTGGTGCTTTAGGATTTTTGATAATTTGGAAAACATCTTGGATTGTAGAAACTTTTGGTCGAAACAATTGGGCGGAATTAAAATTAGGTTCTTCGGGAGGAACTAGAACTTTATATAAATTAATTGGTTTAATTTTAATGTTTTTTGGAATGTTGATGATGACAGGTTTGAGTGATGGTTTTTTAACAGCAACTATTGGAAAATTATTTATTCGTTAATTAAGAAAGTTTTAAATTAATTTTTTTTGTTCACCATGAATTTTTGCAATTTCTCCAGTCTTAAATATTTTTACACTACCATATTTTCCATCATAACCAGCTTTAAGTTGAATATCACCAATTCGGATTCTTTTAATTGCTTCGACTACTTCGGGGGTGGTAATTTTTTTCAATTTATTTAATTCTAAATCAAGTAGAATATTAAATTCATTCTCGCCATTTTTAAGAATTTCAAAATAAGCTTTATCTACTTTTTTACTTTTTGCTCCTACATTGAGAATCTCAGATAAAATTGCCTTTAAAGGAATTAAGCTTTTGTAAGGTATAAATTGTTTTTTTATTTTTTCAACTTCATTTTTGGATCGATCAGCTAACTGATTGACTCTATTTAAAACGCCGATTGTTAATGGTTTTTTACAAACTGGGCAAATATTTTTGTTTTTCAAGCTTTCTTCTGGTAAAAAACTAATGTCGCAATTTCGATGTCCATCGTTTTGGTACATTCCTTCTTCAGGATAAAATTCAAGAGTGTGAAGAAATTTTTTGCGATTTTTATTTTTAATTATTTTAAATATTTCGGAATAACTTAACTCGTCTAAATCCATTACATTTGCTTCGCGACCTAAGTTTTCTAAACTATGAGCATCAGAATTAGACATAAGTAAAAATTTATCTAAATCAGAAACACGCCAATTCATTAATGGATCAGAAGATAAGCCAGTTTCTAAAGCGTAAATATATTTTGTGTAATCTTCAAAACATTCTTCAATAGAATCAAAGCCAGACTTAGAACCTAAAATTGCAAACCAAGGAGTCCAAATGTGGGCGGGAATTATTAATGCTTTTTCATTAATTTTTAATGCAATATCAACAATCTCGCGAGCGTCAATTCCAAGAATTGGTCGACCATCAGATTTTAAATTTTTTTCACGATTTATTAATTCCTTATTAAATTTTTTAACAGATTTTATGTCAGGAAAAAGAATACAAAGATGTATTTTTCTAGTTTTATCACCTTTTTTGTAAATACAGGAAATCTCGGTGGAAAGAATAAAATGAGTTTTTGGATATTCTTTATTTTTTAATTTTAATAAGCCACTGCCGTCCTCTATTAATTCTTTTTCAATTTCCGCTAGCCATTGTGGGTGAGTAAAATCACCAGTAGCTAAAATATCAATTCCTTTAATTTGAGCCCATTTGGCTAAATTAGGAATAATAATTTGTTTAGAACAGGCTCTAGAAAAACGAGAGTGAATGTGAAAATCAGCAACAACTTT
>CBDVAD010000255.1:0-5678 GCA_965371875.1 uncultured bacterium | reverse complement strand
AAATTCCCATAAAAAATGGAATAATAATAACCATCACCAACGCTATAACAGCAGGGGTTAAAAATAACCAAAAAACAGAATCATGTTTTTTCTTGTTCATACTAACCTTCCTGTAAAAAACCGGGAACCATATTCTGATTCCCGGTAGTATAAAAATAGATTACTTAAGACCTTCAAAAGCATCTTCTAATGCATCTACAAACTGAGCCTCATCAATATTGCCACCGGCAAACTGATTATAAATAGGACCTAGTGTATTATTTCTGAAATCTTCACTGAAGTAATACTGACTCCATGAGTATACTTTACCTTCTGCAGCCCATTTCTGTACTGATTGAGACAAAGGACTTGTTGGTGACAGTTTAACAGTTGAGTATGCAGGAATCATTCCAGCTTCTTTAACCATATAATTGTGACCTGCATCAGTATAAACAAGATCATTCAGAAACTGTTTAGCAAAATCTATAACCTTTGAATCCTTGTTTATTGCATAATATGCAGGAGCTGCCACAAAAATACCATCGGTTGCATCATTCATTGATCCGTGAGGAGCAAATGCTCTTTCAAAAGTTGCCCCTGCACCTTCAATATTTCCATCTGCCCAGTTTCCCTGATGAAGAAATGCTGCTTTACCGGATGCAAATGCTCCAACCTGTGCATCATAATCACCTGTTGTGAGTACTGCCTGGTCAGCATACTTAAAAAGTAGCCCTACCCAGGCTGCATACTGTTCAAGACGGGCAAGATCTACTTTACCTGCCAGAAGATCATCTACAACAGAGAGATCACCGTAAGCAAGACCATTGGACAGAAGAGAGTTAAAGTTATGATGAGCAGTAACCCAGCTCATTGATATAGAAGCTGCCATTGAAACAACAGAATCAAGACCAAGTTTATCTTTCATTGAGTCAATTTTCTCGAATGCTGCTTTATATGCACCAAGATTTACAAGACCTGCAGGGTCAACACCGGCTGCCTTTAGAATCTCAGCATTATATGCCATGCCCCATCCCTCAACAGCTACAGGGAAACCATAAACTTTACCATTATAAACAAACTCAACAGCTGTATCATTTACCCATTTTTGATCGGATACATCAAGAATTACTTCTGACCATTTTTTATAATCATCCACTCCTGGAAAAATAAAAATATCAGGAAGGTCTCCTGCTGCATATCCGATAGTCAGCATCTGATCAACAGTAACATCAATACTGCCACCGACAGTTTTAATAACAACATCTACTCCATTCGCTTCACCCCATGCCTTGGCATAAGCCTTAAGCTGTGGATCAATTTCAGGTTTGTTCTGCAGAAGTTCGAGTGTTGGAATTACTCCACTGCCTCCGGCACTTTCCTGAGAACCACCTGCAAAAACATTCCCTGCTAAAACAGCAAGTAAAACCAGTACAACGAAAAATTTTTTCATACTTATCTCCTTTTTCTTTTCCACTCAAAGAATGGATTATAATAATTTGTTAACTCAAACAGTTAACAAAACCAACCAAAATTATTCTTACAATTTCATCATGATTCCCTCTCAACAAGGTAAGGCGTTACTATATCCTGAATCAGTTCACCGGAATCCGGAGTATGCCCCATAATCTCACTAAGTTTTGTACAAGCCTTTTCTGCCAGAGTTTCTTTAGGCTGATGAATAGTGGTGAGCTTCGGATTAAAATAGGTACCCAGCTCTATATCATCATAGCCAATGACCCGGATATCTCCTGGAACCTTGTAACCCAGGTTTTTCAATTCCTTTATAACTCCAAGAGCCATAATATCTGCATGGACAAAAATGCCGTCAATACTATCCAGTTTATCTTTGTTTTCCCGTATAACCTTTTCGCCATTGAATAACGTACAGTCTTCTTCGAATATAAGATTTTTATCAATTGAAAGATTATGATTTTTCATGGAGCTGACAAAACCAGCCCGTCTGTCAAGAATCTCAGTATGTTCTGATTTTATTGTAATACACATAATAGTTTTACAACCGTGTTCAATTAGATAATCAGTTGCCAGTCTGCCTCCGGCAATATTATCACTGTATACATAATTGATCGCTTCCGGAGGGTTATATTTTGGTCTGTAATGAAGTTGTATTGAAGGAAGACCAAACTTTGTAATAAATTTCCAGTCTTCTATAGATACCAGAGAATCAACAATTACAAAGGCATCAACCTTTTGCTGACGGGTCAGGCGACGTATATTACTGGATGAGTTTTCCCGATTTTCCGAAAAAATAGGAATAAAATCAATACCAGCCCTGTCAAGACGCTTCATTATCTCTGATATAAGGGAACCACAGAAAAGAGAAGCACTAAAATCATTATATAACTCAGGATGAATGATCCCTACAGTACCTGTCTTCCTGGTACTCAGACTCCTGGCTCCGGCATTAAATTCAAAATCAAATTTCTCAGCAATCTCCCTGATTTTGTCTTTAGTTTCCTGTTTTACCCTTGGGCTGTCATTAAGACTTCTGGATACCGTTGAATGGCTAACTCCTGCCATTTTTGCAATATCTTTAATTGTGATATTGATATTAAGCCTCCACCTAAATACACACGTGTGTATAATTTACATAAAAATGTATCATTCATAAAAAGATGTCAAGAAGGAAAAACATGTTTCTGCACTTTTTTCATAAGTTTTTAATGATATTCCTGCTAAAATAATATAGTCTGGGCTCATGGATACCCGAAAAACAAGTCTGGTAGTTATTTCCTACATCTCAATTTATCTTATCTGGGGATCAACCTATTTTTTTACAAAACTTGCTGTTGCTGATTTTTCTGTAGCATATATTATGCTGATTCGATATCTTACAGGTACCATTATCCTTTTTATCATAAGCTTTTTTAGAAAAGAAATTCTTCGTTTTCCAGGGAAGAGAGAGATTTTATCAGCAGTGTTTATTGCTTCCTTTCTAATGCTGGGCGGCAACGGCCTGGTTACAATTGGAGAAATATATGTTGATAGTTATATCGCTGCACTCATAATTTCACTCGTTCCTTTCGTTATAGCCTTTTTTAACAGAGTAGTATTTAGAATTAATATGAGCCTTTATAAGATGCTGGGGATAATAACCGGAGTAATAGGGGTTGGTCTTATTCTATATAACGGCCAATCTGTTATAGCAAGCTTACAGAGTCCGGGAATTATTTTCATTTTTGCAGCTGTAATATCCTGGAGTTTCGGAACCAGCACAGGTCACAGGTTAAAGGTTTACCCAGGTATATTTATGCAGGTGGCTATGCAGATGATGGTAGTAACAGTGGTATCTGCACTTATTATCCTTATCAGAAATGTTCCGGTTTCTACCGTCAATGAAGGCGTATCTGTCCTCTCTATTGTATCTGTTCTATACCTGGGGGTTTTCGGTTCCCTCGCCCTTGTTGCCTATAACTATCTGCTTAAGCATGAACCCTCTATCCGTATTTCCAGCTATTCTATGATAAACCCGGTCATTGCAACTCTATTAGGCGTTTTTGCAGGTGGAGAAGGGTTACGTCCGTTGTTTTTCTTTGGCCTGCCTCTGATCCTGGCAGGTCTTTTCCTTCTGCTCTATGGTGATGTATTGGTTTCCAGGATAAAAGAAAGGGTAGAGAAAAACTCTGATCAGTATCAGCCAGCCTCATTCTCTAAAAAGCTTCAGAGCAAAAGGCACAGCCCCGTAGAGAAGGAGGGCGATTACCGCCACAAACCCTGAGCCAAAGCTTATCATCAGAATAGTGGACAGAGGTACTGCCATTACAGAAGCAGCACCATTAACACCCCATGCAAGGGGAACAAGTTTTCTATTGCTGTGATGAAGGAGCTCAAGACCGGTCGCAAAGAACCAACCCATGAAAAAGGAGGGAGGCATTAATACCATGACACTCAAAAGGTACCGGCCAGTCATATGAGGAAAAGAGACTGATAAAAAGAAATTATCCAGAAGAAACACATACAACAGCATAATTACAAAAAGAAAGACAGACGCCAGTTTGACTCTCTTTCTGCACCCAAAATGAAGAAGGCCCTGAACGATACTCCCTGCTCCGGAGAAAAGTAGAATAGAAATTATTACTGCAGAAATTGAGATCACCGGATCTCCTATAAACAGAGAGATCTTCTGTATGTAGGCCATTTCAAAAAACATGAAACCAAACCCTATCATAAGAAAAAAAGGTACTGTACTAACAGCCTCCTTACCGATGCCTGCTTTCAGCAGCATTACAAGAGGAACAATTACAAGGATAAAAGAGAGGATTCCCACCGTGGCAAATACGGAAAGAAGAACAAGATATCCGATTTCAGAGGTAAAAAGAAACATGAATGAAAAATTGTTCCTGGCCCATTTCAGAGATTCTAGTTTAAAAAAATGATGGAAATAGGGTCTGCTGTCTGTCGGGGCAGAGACGTCAAAGACATATGCTTCTTTAAGAGCCCTTGAGTTCCTGTCAACAATGAGATCTATTCCTTGCTGAAGCACTGATGGATTACTGGTTTTACTTCCTGGATAGTAGACAGCTGAAGAACCCGATTTCTTTGACGCCTTAATAAGTTTATCAAGTCTCTCGGGAGAAACTCCGCTTTTGAAGGCAAGAGTGATGGAAGCCAGATAATTCTGCATCTGTACAATATTATCACCAGGTATAACACCTTCTTTCTCTTCCAGAGCTGAATAAAATGTAGAAAAAAGTCTTAGGCTGTCCCTTGGAGGAACCTGTGTACCCCGGCTCACAGAAATAACGCCTCTATCTGAAAGAATACTTATTGCCCTGGTGAGACTCTCAGTCGTCAAAAGAAAATCCTCCTGAAGAGAAAACAAACCACCCGAAAAAGCAGGCATCCCCTCTGCCTTTGAAATATGTATTATGTCAAAGATCTCCCGGGTGTGTTCAATAAAATTACGGGGATCAGAAAAAACAATATCTATATTTCCGTCAGAAAAGACCCTCCCTCCGAACTCCAATAGTTCATTCTTCATCAGATCGATAAGAATGCTGTCAGGCTGAACTACAGTGATACTGGATGCCCCCATCTTCCTGGCAAGCCAGATATTTGACCCTCCGACCTCCCCAAGAAGAAGAACCCTGGGATTTTCAATCAGTTTATAAGGAATGGCCTGGGGAGTGTAGTCAAGTATACCCTCTTTTTCCAAAGAGTAACTGGTAAAGAGTGTCCCTGCCATATTACCATCAATGAGAATAGATATCTGAGGAGGGGGCGGAAAAGGATTTTCCAGTCCTGCAAAAAAAGTATCATGAAATACTGAAGAAGAATAACATTCAATCATTCCCATAGGACCCGGACGACGGCAGACTAACTCTGCAAGCCCCTGCTTTTCAAGCTCCCTGATATATGCTCCGGCTTTAAACTGATCCATTTCAGGGTGTGTACCCCAAAAAGCAGGCAGAAAAACCGGCAAAATCGCCATCAATCCAAGAAGCACTCTTTTCAGTCCGGATTCTGAGTTGACAATCCATAATAATGCCCCGAGCACCGCCGGGACCAAAGCCGCAAAAGGCATATCTGTCGGGGACATCCTGAACATCAGTATGAGAACAAGTCCACCGCCGAAACCGCTTCCAATGAGATTCATTCCGTACAGGAGGCCTGTATCTTCTTTATAAATGAAGAGTATTATACCCTCGATCATTCCTGCAGAAAAAAAATGAAAAAAAATG
>CBDVAD010000254.1:0-5722 GCA_965371875.1 uncultured bacterium | reverse complement strand
CATGCTGTTATCGATGCAATTCTGGGAGCAGCAGCCCTGGGAGATATCGGTACACACTTTCCACCATCTGATACACAATACAAAGATATATCCAGTATTCTTCTTCTGGAAAAGACAGCTGAACTTCTTACAGATGCCGGTTACAGAATAATTAATCTGGATACAACTGTTATCCTCCAGAAACCGAAACTAAAACCTTTTATCAATGATATCAGAGAAAAACTCGCGGTTGCTTTAACCTTAAATATTGACAGAATCTCTGTAAAAGCAAAAACAAAGGAAGAGATGGATGCAACAGGAGAGGGAAAAGCTGTTGAATCCATTGCATCTGTTCTAATAGAAGAGATTGATAATTCTGTATGGGTATAGGATATTCCAGTTTGGATTGGGATAGAATAATTGAAACCTTAAGAAGGGTAGCAGAAAATGTTGAAACGCCTACAGTATTTGATTATTCCTATAGAGAAAGTACTCCATTTCAAATTCTAATCTCTACAATAATTTCTTTACGTACCCGGGATCCTGTAACTTTTACTTCTTCGGAAAGACTATTTGCCAGAGCTCCGGATCCACTATCAGTTTCACTGATAGATACAAGTGAAATTGCGCAGTTAATCTATCCTGCCGGATTCTATAAAAGAAAGGCTGAAAATATTAAACATATCGCTGGAATACTACTGGATAAACATGAGGGACTTGTACCTAAAAATATTGAGGACCTGCTTGAACTTCCAGGAGTAGGGAGAAAAACGGCCAATTTAACTCTGGGATTAAGTTACGGAATACCTGCTCTTTGTGTGGATACTCATGTCCACAGGATACCAAACAGGAAGGGCTGGGTAGAAACTAAAACTCCGGAAAAAACAGAATTTGCCCTTGTTAAGATACTGCCTGAAAGGTACTGGATTGAGATAAATGAACTGCTTGTTGCTTTTGGCCAGACGATTTGTACACCGGTTTCACCGAAGTGTTCAGAGTGTCCTTTTAAGGATGATTGCCCCCGGATTGGAGTGGAGAAGTCTAGGTAATATCCTGTAGTCAGAATAGTTTATCAAGAGAAACCGAAAGCCCTGGAAAGCTAATCGATTCAGCGGTTTGCCCTGAGGTGTAGAAAGCGTCCCTATCCAGCTCCCCCCTATTAAAGGAGTAGACCATAACCGACTTCGCCTTCGGATCGACAATCCAGAACTCCTCTATACCGCTTTCCATGTAGAGGTCCAGCTTTTTAACCCTGTCCTTGCTCCGGGTAGATGGAGAGAGTATTTCCACCGCCAGAGTAGGAGTTCCCAGATATTTATCCTTCTCATTGATATCTTTCATATAGTCACACAGAACTATCAGATCAGGTTGAACAACATTTATATCGTTTTCAGTTTCCTCCCTAAGGAGTTTAATGTTCTGCCTTATAAGTTTGATATCGAAAGGTGCCATGAAAGTATCACACTTTTTAGAGCTTTTAAGATATTCGTGAAATACAATATGCAGCACCCCCAGAATGCGTTGGTGAGTAAATCCTGGGGAAGCCAGAAGATAGACCACTCCGTCAATCAGTTCATATCGATTCTCACTCTTTTCGGTCATATCAAGAAACTGACTATAGCTTACATATTCTTCCTTTCGGGGACTGGTGCCATAGCCGGAAAAGGGTTCACCGGCTTCAAAACCTTCGGAATTCCTGGGAAAATAGAGCATCATAGCCTGTTTCTTACCGTTCCGGGTAATAATTACGTTCTCTATTTTGCAGAGTTTCAGATACTTTCCAAAGTTATTCTGAACCTCTGTGGCCGATACGTACATGGGCTCTCCCCTAATCTTTAGCTAATACAAGCTGTATTATAACATAAAGTTAGCTAAAATACAACAAGATTAGCTAATCTATGTTTAGGGTTGTAAGACTACAAGAAAATACTCATTACCACATCAGGAAATTATTTCCTAAAAGTCCCCATCAGTTCCGCTTCTGCGAGGATATGACCCTTCATGGCCGCCAATACTTCCTCTTTCCCGGCATTGCTGCCCGGAGAAATGGTGCTGTTCAAAGCATAGAGTTTGAAAAAATACCGGTGAGTACCACTGGGTGGACATGGTCCGCCGTAGCCCGGTCGTCCGAAACTTGTTATACCCTGAACACCCCCGGAAGCTGGATTAATATTTTTATCAACTCTTTCAGGTAATTCTCTCACAGAATCCGGGATATTGTAGTAGACCCAGTGAACCCAGGTTCCCATAGGTGCATCGGGATCATCAGAAATCAATACAAATGATTCAGTTTTTTCCGGTACTTCATTCCATTGCAGAGGAGGAGAAATATCTTTTCCTTTACATGTGTATAGGGGAGGTATTGGCTCTCCCCGGGAGAAAGCAGAACTTGTTATTTTCATAATAAGCCTCCATAATTCAGGCCATCCCAATAATTAATCCCACTGAATCGAGGCTTAATTTTAAGACTCAAGTACTGATATATTGCAATACACAGTATACTTAAGTGCATGATCAGTTAACAACTGGGATTACCGGACAGCCTCCATTACTAAGAGTATAATACTGATTAAAAAAAAGCTCAAATTAAAACATAAATTAAGTCATTCAGTTGAATAGTTGCCAAAGGTTCTGTAAAACTCGCAGTAGACAGCCAGAGCATCATCCGAGGCTCCAGTATTCATATTAGTTTCCTGCTTCAAATTTTGTAACCGATCTCTTACTCTACTACTCTGTTTTTTCTTCCCCAGATTAATTAATTTCTTTATAGGAAAAACTTTCTCAATAACAGTAATTAAATTCTCAAATCCGGAAATACCCGATACTCCGGATTGAATCATTTCCTGTATATTTAAATACCTGGTCATCCATAGAGAGTCAATATCGATAGCATCAAGCCCATCAAGCACTTCACCCGCAGCCAGGGGATCAATTCTGCATCTTATCGATTTGAATATTGCTGTAAGAATACTATCTGTTTCGACCTCCGGTCTTTCCCCTTCATAACCATACCGATAGGTCTGTTCTACAAGTGCAGGGAGTTTTAACTTCCTGTCATTCCAGGCCTTCCAGGCTGTAAGACCACCACCTATTGTAAACAGCAGTTCATCGACCAATGGAAGTGGATCAGGAATAACCCAATTAATAATTCCCAGAATCAGAACTCCAATACCGGCAGTAAAAAGTGTATTTAATCTTTCTGAATACTTTACATGCTTTTCCCGGACCCTTTCTTTCAATCTGTCTTCGATCTCTTTTAGTGCATTCGATGAGCATCCATCAAAAATCCGGATAGTAATTCCCCCTTTAAGAATATCTTCAACCTTAATGTCAGGGTAAGCAATAGAATAAGATGAACCTTCAAAAGAGGAGGGAAGTATATAGATATATTTGATATCAAGATCGTTTCCGATGCCCGATGGAACCAGATGGTATTTCATAAACTAATAGTAACAGTAAAAGTGAAATGAAACCAGTAGGGGCAGGTTTCAAACCTTCACCTGCATCCCTGATAACTACCACATTATCTTTTAAAAAATGGTTCGCGACCCGTCCCTACTTGACGGCAATATACGTTCATTATAGGATATAATTATTCATACAGGTTCCGTTTATAGCGGATAATAGGGAAGCAGGTGAGATACCTGCGCGGTCCCGCCACTGTAATGGGGTTTTGCTTTTGATTAACCACTGCCAACAATTTATATGCTTGGTCGGGAAGGTAGAAGCAATCAGTCCCCAGAGCCAGGAGACCTGCCTGTTAGAAATTACCCGTTCATTGGCTTGCGTGGAACAGGCCAGGGTATGGATCCACCTTTTTTAGTTGACCCATATCCAAAATATTTATTTTGAGGTGTGGATATGAGAAAAATCTTCGTCATTACAATTTTATTATTCAGTACTGCTTTTCTTTTTGTTTTTGGAGAGGGACAAAGTGAAATTCAATCACCAGGTATAATCAGAGGTATTACAGTAGTAGATTCCTTAGGCCGGTCTGTTACCATTGAAAAACCTGCACTAAGGGTAGTTTCGACTGCCCCAAGTGTAACAGAAACAATCTTTGCTCTGGGTAAAGGCAGTATTCTTAAAGGAAGAACCAACTATTGTGACTATCCGTCAGAAACACTAAATATTCCCAGTATAGGAAGCCTTAGAGAACCGGATATTGAAGCAATTGCCGAACTTGAACCTGATATTGTGATTGCATCAACCCACTTTACCAAAGAGTCCCTGGATAAATTAACAGCTCTCTCTATTCCTGTTGTTGTTCTTTCAGATCAGAATAGTTTTGAAGGCGCATACCATACAATAGAGAATATTGCGCGGCTGACAGGAGCTGAGGATGCGGCTTCATCTCTAATCTCCTCAATGAAAACGACAGTTGATTATGTAAAAGAAGCTGTTAAGGGAAAAGAGAAGCCATCGGTGTACTATGTAATCGGGTTTGGGGAGTATGGTGACTTTACCGCCGGTGGTGATACCTTTATCAACCAGATTATCGAAATGGCAGGGGGAAATAATATTGCATCGGGAATTCAGGGCTGGTCTTTCAGTCTTGAACAGATTGTTGATTCCGACCCGGACATTCTTGTCTGCTCAAAATTTTGGGATGCAAAAAATGCTATAATGACCACAAACGGTTATAGAGATTTAAAAGCAGTCCAGACTGGAAACCTGTTTGAGATAGATAATAATATGCTCGACAGACAGGGTCCAAGACTGGCAGAGGGGCTTAAGGCTCTTGCTGAGATTATCCATCCGGATGCATTTTAAAGTATATGATGATATCAGGGAAATATAAAAAATTTATTTTTGTTTTGCTTGTTTTAATCCTTCTGGGGACTATCGTGATTGCGGGATCACTCGGCAGTGCAAGAATATCCTTCTCTGATGTTGCAAAAATACTTATATCTCCTATTTCCTCAGGGAATGAAGGTATAAAGGAGACTTCCAGAATAATTATCTGGAAAATTCGTCTGCCGAGAATTATTCTGACGGTTATCGCCGGAATGGGACTTGGGGTTAGTGGTGCAGTTTTTCAGGGAATATTCCGTAACCCAATGGCAAACCCCTATATACTGGGCATCTCATCAGGAGCTGCCTTTGGAGTGACTCTGGGTATGACTATGGGGCTTCAGGTTACCTTTCTGGGAATCGGTGCAATTCCGATATCAGCATTTATTGGTGCCATAAGTGCATCAATTATTGTCTATCTCATTTCAGGCGGAGGAAGAGATATACTACCCCTGTTATTATCCGGCATTGCAATGGGTTTTTTTCTTTCAGCAATGATGTCTCTGCTGATGTATTTTAACAGATCCCAACTTGAAAATATTGTCTACTGGACAATGGGCAGCTTCAATGCAGCTAACTGGCAAAAGACAGCTATAACAGCTCCGGTAATCATTCCTGGATCTCTTTTTATTATTCTTTTTGCCAGAGATCTTAATCTGATGGTACTGGGTGAGGATTCAGCAAGCAGTCTGGGTATTTCTGTAAAAAAATCCAGACTTATATTCCTGTTGATCTCCACGATCATAACAGCCAGTGCAGTTGCAGTCAGCGGAGTGATCGGATTTGTAGGACTGATTGTACCTCATGCAATGAGAATAATAACCGGTCCGGATCACAGGACACTGATACCATACAGCATGCTAGGGGGAGCAATTCTTCTCTTAGTCTCAGATACCATTGCCAGAACAATCATTGCCCCTACCGAGATTCCTGTCGGCATAGTAACATC
>CBDVAD010000253.1:0-5736 GCA_965371875.1 uncultured bacterium | reverse complement strand
AGCATAAATGTACAATCGAAGAGATGGAAGAATATGAACCCCATATTGAAAGGGGCCAGGTAATCTATTCCGGAGTTGATTATGAAGCAATAGTAAGGGAAGCTGAAAAGGAAGCGGATATTATTCTATGGGATGGAGGAAACAATGATACTCCGTTTTATAAATCCGATCTTGAAATAGTTGTAACAGATCCCCATCGTTCCGGTCATGAATTATTATATTATCCCGGGCAGACAAATTTTCTGCGCGCAGATGTTATTATTATAAACAAGATGGACAGTGCAGATGAAAAGGGGATAAAACAACTTGAAGATAATATAAGAAAATATAATCCTGATGCTGTTGTTATAAAAGCCAATTCCAGACTGGAAGTAGATAATCCGGAACTGATTAAGGATAAAAGAGTGCTTGTGATTGAAGATGGTCCTACCCTTACTCATGGTGAGATGAAATATGGGGCCGGGGTGGTAGCAGCCCGTAACTTCGGCGCAAAAGAGCTGGTGGATCCAAGACCATGGACTGTTGGGACTATAACCGATACTTTTAAGAAATATACCGGAATTGGTACATTACTTCCTGCAATGGGTTATGGAGAAAAGCAGATAAAAGATCTTGAAGAAACAATAAATAAAACTGAATGTGATACGGTTGTCATTGCAACTCCTATAGATTTAAACCGGATTGTAAAGATTAAAAAACCTACAGCCAGAGTCCAGTATGAATTGGATGAAATTTCAAAACCTGATCTAAAAGAGATTTTAACAAAGAAATTCGGATAAAAGATAATTACTTTAATGCTAATTTACAAAATGCCTTTGATTGAAAAAACAAAGGCATTTTATAGTTATACTTTTTAAATAATTAATATGCTTATCTAAATTATTAATTTGAACTATTCTGTTTAAAAGTATTAGATACTAAGAGGAGAGAATCATGCTATCAGATGTGAATTTACTTACTGTTACCTCGGAGATAGGAAAATTAAGATCAGTTCTCCTTCACCGACCAGGGAAGGAGCTTGAAAGGTTAACACCTGCATATCTGGAGGAGATGCTCTTCGATGATATTCCATGGCTAAAGAGGATCAGATTGGAGCATGATGAGTTTGCTGCAGTACTCCGCAACCGGGGATGTGAGGTGTTATACTATTCTAATCTCCTTTCAGATATTCTTACCAGCAAAGATGTAAAAACGGAAGTGATAGATGATGTAATATCATTTTCTCATATCCAGAATCAGTATCTTGTTGGTGAGATTGTAGAATTTCTTACTTCAAAAAATCCGGTAGAACTTGCAGAGATTATTATCGCAGGTCTCGCTATCTCAGATCTTCCAGGGAAAACCGGAAGAAGCAGGTTGTCTGACTATATCAATGAAGCATTTCCATTTTATATCAGTCCCCTTATAAATCTTTATTTTACAAGGGATCCCGGAGCCGTTATCGATAACATAATGTCAATCAGCTCTATGAAAAGAGAAGCACGTAGAAGGGAATCACTGATTCTCCATCATATTAATAAATTTCATCCCCGATTTGCTGCCGGTTCAGGGGAGATATGGAATTCACACCAGAATCCGAACAGTATTGAAGGCGGCGATATACTGGTATTGAGTAAAGAGACAGTTGCTATTGGCTGCAGTGTGAGAACCAGCACAGGTGCAATAGAAGAAGTTGCAGAAAGACTATTCAAAGGAAACACACCTGTTAAAGAAGTACTTGTAATCCAGATTCCCTTTACCAGGGCATATATGCATCTTGATACTGTCTTTACCATGATAGACTATGACAAGTTCACAATTTTCCCGGGAATCGAGAATAGTGTTAAGGTTTTCAGCATCACTGCCGGTCATAAGGATGGGTTAAATATTAAACCGGTAGATGATCTGTTATCAGCTTTGAAAACCTCTTTAAAGTTACCCTCAGTAAAGCTCATTCCAAGCGGTGGAGGCGATGTGATTACTGCAGCCAGGGAACAATGGAATGACTCGACTAATACTCTGGCTATTGCTCCTGGTGTTGTTGTAACTTATGACCGGAATACCGTGTCCAATGATACCCTGCGTAATAATGGGATAGAAGTTGTAGAGATAGAGGGCTCAGAGTTAGTCAGAGGGCGTGGTGGTCCCAGATGTATGAGTATGCCTTTGAATAGAGATTCTCTCTGAAATTATTAAAAACAGAGGGATTTTATATAAACAAAATTGCTGCCTGATGACGGTCGCTTTAGGCGATCCTGTCGGGACAGCCGGGGAGGAGAAGTTATGCCGGTAAACCTGAAAGGAAGAAGTCTGCTTACACTTAAGGATTTCACTACGGTCGAATTCAATTATCTGTTAAATCTTTCTATGGATCTTAAGAAAAAAAAGAGAGCAGGAGTAAGAGGAGATTTACTCGATAGAAAAAATATAGTTCTGCTGTTTGAGAAAGCATCAACCAGAACCAGATGTGCTTTCGAGACAGCAGTTTATGATGAGGGTGGATCTGTCACTTTTCTGACTAACAGTCAGATGGGAAAAAAAGAATCTATTGAAGATACTGCTAAAGTTCTGGGCAGATATTATGATGGCATTGAGTTTAGAGGCTTTAAGCATGAAACAGTTGAATCTCTGGCAAAATATGCCGGTGTCCCTGTGTGGAATGGTCTGACAGATTTGTACCATCCTACACAAATTCTTGCAGACTTCCTTACCATTAAAGAGCATGTTGACAAACCATTGAACAAGGTAAAATTTGTCTTTGTAGGTGATGCCAGAAGTAATATGGGGAACTCTCTAATGATTGGTGCTGCAAAAATGGGAATGCATTTTGTCGGGGTTGCTCCAAAAGAACTATTTCCTTCTGATAAGTTGATTAATGAAATGAAAAAAGTTGCGGAAGTAACAGGTGCTGTAATTGAATTCACTGAAAGCATAGATAAAGGTGTTAAGGATGCGGATGTAATCTATACAGATGTATGGGTTTCCATGGGTGAAGAAGATAAGTATGAAGAAAGAATAAATTTACTTAAACCTTATCGTGTAAATAAAGATCTTATGAATAAAACAGGTAATTCCGATGCCATTTTTATGCATTGCCTTCCGGCCTTTCACGATCTTCAAACCAGTGTAGGTCAGGAGATGCATGAGAAATTCGGAATAACAGAAATGGAAGTAACGGATGAAGTTTTTAGAAGTCCCCAGTCTGTTGTTTTTGATGAAGCAGAAAACAGAATGCATACTATAAAGGCAATTATGGTTGCTACTATCTAGTTTCAGGGACTGGTGTATGTACGTGCGTGGAGGTTCGGGTCCTCTTTCAGGCAAAAATAAGTCTTTGCATTGCAAAGACTTATTTTTTTTGTCCTCTCCATTTTATTCATTTGTAATTGCAGGATACACTAACTGTAGCCAGTTCAAAATTCTTTTTTCCGATACGAACTTACCTCTGATTTGTACACAAAGTGATACCTGTATGTGCATTGCCTGATCAGACAACCTGGTGTTTACTTAATAAATCAACAAATGGAGGTTGTATTTTATGAGAAAAAAAATGTTTTTAGTTTTTCTGTTGTGTATGTTTTCTATCGGTCTTTTTGCATCGGGACAGAAGGGTGAGACAACCGAAACATCTAACGATCCGGTTATTACTCTTCGTGTTGCATGGTGGACAAATGAGGTTCGTACACGGATTACAAATGACATCTTCAATCTGTATGTATCACAGAATCCCAATGTTGTTATCGAACCTGAATTTGCAGGTTGGGGTGGATACTGGGACAAGCTGGCTGTTCAGGCTGCTTCAGGAAGTCTAACTGATATTATTCAAATGGATCTGGGTGGATATCTTCCACTTTATGTAGAAAAAGAGCAGATTCTTGACCTGACTCCCTATGTAAAATCAGGATTATTGGATCTTAGTAATATTGATCAGGGGCTTATTGAGAGTGCTACGATTGATGGTAAGCTCTATGGGGTTCCACTTGGATCATCTCCTCAGGCGGCAGTAGTAAATCCCAGGATTCTGGCGGAAGCCGGTCTCTCAGTGCCCGAACCAGGTTATACCTGGGAGGATTATGAAGAGATGGGAGAAAAGCTAGCTGCAAAAGGTTACTATCTCGATTCGTTTCAAACTAATAACATGGTATATGAATTTGAGTATTATGCCCGTTCATATGGTGAAGAATATTTTGATTCATCAGGACAATTCGGATTCTCAAAGGACACCCTGGCTAACTACCTGAGTATGAAAAAAAGGTTGACTGAGAAAAATATTATTCCTAATCCCGGAATCCTCAGACAGCATCAGGAGCTTGAAAACTCACTACTCGTAACAAAAAAAGCTGCTATTTTTTCAGATATGTGGGCTTCTCAACTAGGGGCGATAGAAAGTGCGGCTGGAGAAGAGCTGGTACTCATTGCTCGTCCAGTGGGAACCCAATCGGGAATGTACAACAAACCAGCAATGTATTGGTCTCTAACCAGCGATGCTGTAAATCCTGAAGAAGCGGTGAAATTCATGAACTTCTGGGTTAATGATATCGAAGCGAATAAGATAGGATTAACTAACCGAGGAATGCCCGGATCAAGTGATGTTCGTGCTAAGATCGCAGATATATTAGATCCGGCATCAGTTAAAGTTGTCAACTATGTCGCACAGGTAAGTGATTCTTTCGGAGATTTACCTCCTCAGAAACCTGTTCAGGGAGTTGAAATATCAGAACTCTTTAATCGAACTGTCGAAGAAGTTGTTTTTGACCAGATCTCTGTGGCTGAGGCAACAGATAAATTCTTGCTTGAAGCGAAAAAGATTCTCAATAAATAAAAGTTGAGAAAATAAAAAACTGGCGTTTACATCACAATATTCATGTAAACGCCAGTTTTAAATATTAAGGATTATTTATGGCTACAAAAAACAGTATCACAGGGACTGATAATAAAATGGGATATCTTTTTATATCTCCCTGGTTAGTGGGGTTCTTCTTTGTAACCTTTCTTCCCATGGCATTATCATTTTATTATTCCCTTACTGATTATGATCTGCTTTCATCTCCTGTATTCATTGGACTTGGTAATTATACAGATCTGTTGTTTGAGGATAGCCGGTTTCATTCATCTTTTATGGCAACCCTGAAATTTGTATTAATTGTTGTTCCCCTGCGGCTGATTGTCTCTCTTGGAATTGCAATGATGCTTAATAAAAACCCTAAAGGAAGTGGTTTTTACCGAACTATGTACTATCTGCCTTCCCTCTTTGGTGGAAGTGTTGCCATCGCTGTAATGTGGAGACAGCTATTCAGCAGCTATGGACCTGTCGCTGGTATCATCAGGTTATTTGCACCGGAATTTGAGCAATCTATTGTCGGATCACCGAACACGGCATCATTGACAATTGTAATTCTTCTGGCTTGGCAATTCGGATCCACTATGCTGGTCTTTCTGGCGGGATTGAAAAATATACCAAAGACATACTATGAAGTTTGTGCGCTCGATGGCGCAAATAAGATTCAAACTTTTGTTCATATTACTTTTCCAATGCTCAGCAGTGTTTTTTTGTTTAATCTGGTACTGACAATAATCAACAGTTTTATGATTTTCTCTCAAGCCTATATCATAACGGAAGGTGGTCCGTTGGATAAAACTTTGTATCTTGTTTTATATTCGTTTAAAAAAGGTTTTGAATATTTTCAAATGGGTTCCGCATCTGCAATTACTTGGCTTTTATTGTTGGTTATGGCAATAATAATTGCTTCATTATTC
>CBDVAD010000252.1:0-5774 GCA_965371875.1 uncultured bacterium | reverse complement strand
GACACTTTTAATTCCAGAATTGTTGATTTTTCCCCTTCTACAATATTTACATCTACACCGTCAGGATCATCAACTAAAGATTTGGCAATGTAGACAACAAGATCTTTTTCCACAATATACCTCGCTAGTTTGCAGACCTTTCCATAAAAATTTCCTGCTTATTCAGTAATTTCTTCACAGTAGCTGTGGGCTGGGCACCTTTGCCGATCCACTCTTTAATTCTGTCTACTTTAAGCACAACCTGCTTATCTTCTGTCTCTATGGGATGATACAGCCCAACTTCTTCCAGTGTCCTGCCATCTCTGGGTGCTCTGGAATCCATAACAACAATTCGGTAATAGGGTCTCTTTTTTGTTCCAAACCGCTTCAGTCTGATTTTAACGCTCATACGAACCTCCTAATGTACTTCAACTCTATACTCCAAGGCTTTTCATTAAATTAGCCTGGTATTTCTTACTTTTTGCGACTTTTTTCATCATAAGTCGTGTTTTTTCAAATTTCTTAAGCAATTTATTCACATCAAAAACTGCTGTACCTGATCCTTTCGCAATTCGCTTACGTCGGGATGGGCCGATGATCCTGTGATTATAACGTTCTTTCATAGTCATGGAAAGTATAATGGCTTCTTCTCTTATCATCTCACCCTGATCAATATCCGCTGCATCCAGATTACCCTTTGCACCGGGAATCATATCAAGAACAGCTTCTATACTGCCCATTTTTCTAACACGTTGAAACTGTTCCAGATAATCCTGAAGATTAAATGTAGCAGAAATCATCTTCTCCTGAAGTTTTTCCGCCTCTACGGTATCTATTGTTTCCTGGGCTTTTTCTACTAAACTTACAACATCACCCATTCCAAGAATACGGGAAGCAATTCTTTCCGGATAGAAGGGTTCAAGATCCTCCATTTTCTCGCCAACACCAATAAACTTGATAGCCTGGCCTGTCACACTCTTTAATGAAATTGCAGCTCCGCCCCTGGCATCAGAATCGAACTTACTTAAAATGACCCCTGATATTCCAACCTTTTCATGAAACTCCTTTGCTATATTAACTGCACTCTGCCCCGTCATGGCATCTGCGACAAATAGTGTTTCAACAGGCTTTGCAACATCAGAAATCTTTTTGATCTCCTTCATCATCTCATCATCAAGATGAAGACGTCCGGCTGTATCTATTATAATTGTGTTAAAACTCTTCTTTTTACTGTAACCAAGAGCGTTTTTTACAACTTTTACAGCATCTTTTGTATCTTCCGAATAAACTTCTACACCTATCTGCTCACCGAGTACCTGCAACTGCTTTACCGCTGCCGGTCTAACAAGATCTGCAGCAACAAGGAGAGGTGTTCTGCCTTCTTTCTTTAATTTAAGTGCAAGCTTTGCTGAAGTTGTTGTTTTACCGGACCCCTGCAAACCCATAAGAAGAATAACAGAATGAGTATCAGGCCCTTTAAGATTAAGGTCCTGTCTTTCATCCCCTAAAAGTGACACAAGTCTGTCATATACTATCTTTACAAACTGCTGTCCGGGATCTACTGCACGTAATACTTTTTCACCACCTGCATCTTCTATAGTGCGATTGATAAACCTTCGTACAACCCTGAGGTTTACATCAGCTTCGAGAAGTGCAATTTTTATTTCATCTACAGCATCCTGAATATTTTTCCCGGTAATTGTTGATTTGCCGGAAATATTCCTGAATATATCTGTAAACTTTTGTGAAATCCGATCGAGCATACCTCTCCCCGTGAGTTTTTGATTTTATACAGTAAATAACGGGATATGTCAATTGGGGAGTCTTAGCGAATATCGATATACCGACGCTTCAGAAACCTGTATCTGTCCTGAGACTCCTCCCAATAAATACTTGCTGGATAACTATCTATAAGCTTTTTGTAAAATGTTGCTGAAGTACGCTCATTTCTTATAGAACTATCCTCCTCATAAATCTTGCCTAATAGAAACAACAGACGATCTTTAGAAATATTAAGTGTATTGTCATTAAGCAATTCTTCCACAATTAAAGCCGACTGAACGAAATAAGATGAGCTGAAAAGCAGCTCAGCGATTTCCGGGAGCTGTTTACGAATCGTTGGTAATGTACTTTCAATCAACACAGGTGCTATTTCGGATAATCCACGACTATCACCTTTAGAAAGCAGAACCTGAAGAGATTCCTCAAGGTCTTCAGTACCCGGGGGTTCAGCTAATTCTGTCTCTAAAGGGACAGGTAGAACCTCATTATCAGTAATGGGTTCTTCCTGTAATATTGTAAGATTAATTTGCTCTATCGTGTGATTATTATTAACTAAATCCTGAAACTGAAACTGAAGTACAACAGCCCCCTCTCTTTCGGGTAAAAATGTATAAACAGTACTATCTTCTAAAAAATGTCTTCCCACATACTCGATTCCTCTGTTCACTTCATCAGGAAGATATATCCATCCAAGTTCCGATAGAATTATATCAACTTCCATACCAACAACTGCACTTTTTTGACTTTCATTTACAATAACAGCAGTGGAAGCTTCCTCAATACCTCTTTCAGTTTGAATGGAAGTTGATAGCAATAGATTTTTTTCCGGTATTGTTTCAATAACTACTTCCGGCCTGGTTGATAACTCTATAACTTTGGAGGAAACATAAGCGGTTTTTTCTTCACCTTCCTGGGGTCCCATCTCGTAAAAATGAAAAAGAGGAGGAATTATCACTGTTTCTTTTTTCTTTTCTCTTATCTGAACATCCGGTACAAGTAGTCCGGAAAGGGGATTATCTTCCTCTGGAGCTGTCCATACCACTGTTTCTGCTATTACATCAACTGACTCTTCAATCACCAAAGCTGAGGCTATAACAGATAAACTAATTTCAGAAGTGGAATTTTCGGGAATATTTTTTTCTGATTCAATAACAACGGAAATATCTTCACTTTTTTCAGTTTCACCTGTCGATTCAGCGGCAGAAATATTATCCCTGGACACGCATCCTCCGGCAAACAGCAGGAGAACGATAAGAAGAGGTCTAAGGAATATCTTTAAATAATTCATTAATAAGGTTCTCATTTTGTTTTTCCAAATATTCAAGGATTAGTATTTCAGGATCCTGCCAGTAAGGCCCGGTATCAATACTGACCCAGTGATCTTTATCGGGACGAAAGGGTATCCAGTTTGCATCTCTGAACTTCATATAAGATTCCGGGATAATAAATCTTGACATATCTATCTGTTTTTCAACAATTTTATCAGCTTCTGCCTGTCTTCTATTGTATCTGATATAGCCTGGAAGCATAACAACAAGAGTAATTAAAAGAGCAGCAAGAGCAATAACGCCAACAACTAAAAGATAGATTTTCAGCTCTCTGCTGCTTAACCGGAACATACCTTTAACTGACTACTCCTGTTTCAACTTTCTTTGATCTTTCAGATTCAAGACGCATAGCAACTAATTTTGAAACACCGGATTCTTCCATTGTAATACCAAGAAGAGTCCCTGCCCCTGTAACTGTTTTTTTATTGTGAGTTATTACAATAAACTGAGATCGTTCTCCGAATTCCATAAGCAGGTTAACAAATCTACCAACATTTGCTTCATCCAGGGCGGCATCAATCTCATCAAGAATACAGAAGGGAGATGGTTTTACCAAATATGTAGCAAAAAGCAAGCCTACTGCAGTCAATGATCGTTCACCACCTGAAAGAAGAGCAATGTTTTCCAGTTTTTTACCTGGGGGTTGTGCAAAAATATCTATACCTGAAGTTAAAACATTATCAGGATCAGTCAATCGCAGCTCTCCCCGGCCTCCACCAAAAAGTCTTCTAAACATAACATGGAAATTCTTCTTAATCTTATCATAGGTGTCCAGAAACAGTTCTGTAGATTCAATTTTGATTTGTTTTGTTATTGCTGTTAAATCTTCTCTTGCTGTATATAAGTCGTCCAGCTGGCCGGTTAAAAAATCATAACGTTCTTTAACTTCAATAAATTCTTCAGGTGCCATTAGATTAACATGTCCCAGATTTTTCAGCTTTTCTCTTACCCCTGATAAATTTACTCTTAGATCTTTTGGCGATTTCCGAATCTCAAAAACCCTGTTATCATACTCTGTAAGCTCTCTTGAATGGATCTCTTTAAAGTTGGTGTATATATTTCTAACTTCTGTAGTAACCGCGGAAACATCTATCTGGAGTTGTTCAACCTGGCTCTGTATTATACCGAGAGATTCCATCTGCTTCTTTAAAGAGCCCTCCTTGGATATCAAATCTTTATTTTTACTGATTATTCCATTCTCCAGTTTTGAAAGTTCTTTCTGAAGATTTCTTTCCTCTTTTTCGAGATCTTTATGCTCCACACTCAGCTTTTTTATACTTCCTTCGATACTTTTAATTTTCTCTAGGTTACCGGCAATCTCTCCTGCTGCTTCTTTTAGCTGCCCCTGTAATTCTGCCAATTCTCCTGTAAGAGAAATAATTAAATCAGCTATACCTGTTTTTTGAGTATTTACTCTTGCCTGATTGACCCTAAGGTCGGATAAAGTTTTTCGATATTCTTCTATTTTAAGAATTAAACTTTTATTTTCATCTCTAAGAAAAGTGGATCGTTCACGTCTCCTGGCTACTTCCGCACGAATAGTTTCCTGATTCTCTTCAATTTCCCGTTTTCTTGTAATTATTCCTTCAGGAGCAAGGAATTCATCCAGAAAAGTAGGGATTGTCTCTCTGTACCCGGAAATAAGTTTTTCCAATTCAGAAACACTGACAGAAGAATCTTTTAATGCTGTAATTACTGTAGTAAATATATCTTTTACTTCTTTTGTCCCGGATAAATTTAATGATAAAGCATCCTCCAGAAGTGAAATTTTACCATTCAGCTTAATATTTAATGACTCTATAGCATTATCAATTTGATTTTCAGTTTCCTGTCTTAACTCGTAGGAATAACCTGCATCTTTAAGACTGGCATCCAACTGCTTAACTATATCATCTGTAAGGGCTCTCAGCTGTTCCTGGAGAATAAGGTCCTGTTCTTCAAACTTAGTAATTTCAGAATCTACAGATAAAACCTCAGCTTCATTTTCCTTTATCCTTTTGTCCGCAGTTTCTATATTTTTTTGAAACCCAAGGATATTAGTCTCAAGTTCTTTCAGCCTGTTATCAAATTCATTAAGAGTATCTTTTTTTTCAATCACCAGCTTCTCGTGTTGACTGATTTTTGCTCCAATTGAGCTTTCTCTGACCCTCTCGGTCTCATTTTGTCTTTTTAGTTCCTCTACCCGCTCTGTGAGTATAGTAATCTGACTGGACCTGTTATTTTTTTCTATATCTATACCGTATAGCTTCTTCTGGTTTTCAATCAGCCTGGATTCCATGGTATTAACAAGATCAAGATTAACTTCAAGAGAATCATTTATAGAATCAATTTTCTTTTTCAGATCATCTCTCTGTACAGTTTTTTCCTTAAGCTTTGATTCTTTAATATTCTGTACCTCAAGAAAGCCCTTAAGCTTAAGCAGATGTATATCAAGCTCAAGATTAAATATTTCTTCCCGGTATTTTCGAAAATCTGCAGTTTTTTCAGATTGCTTCTTAAGATTATCATAAGATCTTTTAACCTCTCCGAGAATACCCTCTACCTGGCGCATATTATCTTCAGTTTTTTGAAGTTTACGATCAGCCTCTGCACCCTTCTGCTTGAATTTGGTTATTCCGGCAGCCTCTTCAAAAATATATCGTCTTTCTTCCGGCTTATTGGAAAGGATCTCATCGATCTTTCCCT
>CBDVAD010000251.1:0-5817 GCA_965371875.1 uncultured bacterium | reverse complement strand
CAGTAAAATTTAATAAACCTGGAGCTGGAAATCAACAAAACTCTTATTCAATCGACTCTTTGTATACAGTGTCATCAATCGAATCATCTGCAACTGGAATCCTGCTTCTACTACCCCCTCATATATTTCTTCCAGGTTTGTATCATATCTCGCTCTGGAAACCATACTCATCAGGATTCCGGATTTAATGTTCGTTCTACTTCAACTAAGAACTCATTCAGAAAAGTCACAACGTTATTCATTTCAAGCTTTTCCAAACATAAAGTGATCCGTCGTATCAGGTATTGATCAAATCCCCTGTTATAAGTGTGAAATAATAGATACTTATATGCATACAAGGCAAACTCATACTCCTCCATTTCGTAATAACCGTCAGCCAGCTCTTTCATATTTGCGTTTACGGCCTCTCCTTTCCAGAGTTTGCTGTAGCTGGGTTCGACCTTATTTGTCAAGGCATTCACAGCTCTTGGACGATTGGGGAACGGTTTTCCCTGGTAGGCAAGCCAGTACATCGGATCCAGGTGCCTTATCAGTCTGTAATATGGCTCATTCTTCCCGTCCAATATCTGTTGAGCAGTGAGCTCATAGGTAAGAAGATCATAACTAATTTCGTATAGTGCCCATGGGCTTTTTGGATATACTGTCAGTGCTTTGTGATACAGATCAACAGCCTTTTTTCTGTTTCCCATGTCCCATTCCCTGATACCCGCTTCTATTAACTGCTCACTTTCGGTTCTGATCTCTGTAATATCATCCCAGACAGTCTCCATTAACCGCTGGTCTCTCTCCCAGGCAGTGTTCCGATCATAGATGCAGTAGAGAAATACCATCTCTGCCCGTTTTAACTGTCCATCCCTCATCAGAAGAAGCATCCTTGTCAAGAGAACTGTTATATCCTTTGCCGACAGGGAGAATATCGCTTTCCAGTACTTTTCATTTTGAACAGTTATTCTATCTGTATCATCATAACCAAGCGCTTCCAGATCACCAGCATAATTGATGACAGATTGCGTAAACCGCCACATTTCTCCGGCAGGATCATCCTGCACAGGAGCACATTGGTTGAGATCATTTATGATTGATGGAATTAGTTCGTTATATTTTTTAAATATACTTATCTGTTTTTCGACTAATGCACTTTCTTTGATATCATAGGTACTCTTCTCATCGCTGATCACTGTCTTTGTATCATCAACTTCCGGGCTTTCCATGGAAGTACATGAGATTATTACGATTAAACTAATTATGGAAATTGTGAATATTACTATCCTTTTATTCATTATAAGCTCCTTTTCTACTCAGCACATTGGTACTGATCTATTCTTTCGACACTGTCCAGACCAACATCCATATCTACCGAAGTAAAAACTCAGAACCAGACCTGTGCATGGCAGAAAATCGGAAATAACAGAAAATATATCCTCATTGAAGTGGCCTCAGAATTACAATTTCTCCATCTACACAGGGCCCATTACCGGTTATAATCCGTACTGATAACCGACGAGGAGAACTCAAGTGATGACCATCAATGAAGTACATCTGCCTCCACTCTTCAGGAGAAATTATATTGGCCCAGCCATCTGGTCCCATCGATAGCCGACCCGTATTCGGATTGTGCGTTCCCGTCAAAAAGAAAGAAACCGCAGAGTCGCTCATATCAGATTTCCTATATGAAAATTTACCACTCAGACGTCTACCCTGATCATTGTTCAGTTCGAGAATCATATCAAAAATGGTCCACTGGCAGGAAAATTTACCAGTCCAAAGGGAAATATCGGTTGGAAGAGCCATTGGTATCCCGATTAGAGTTGATGGAGGTTTGAATGGTTCTCGTTCCAATACATCCGAGTACTCTGTTTTAACAATCCGTGAATGTATGAAGGTCGTACAGAGCGGTGAACCATCTGCCCAGGTAGCTTCGATCAACTTGAAACCAGTCAACTGTCCTGTGCTCTCGTTATACACCTGTACTTCCGGCCATGATCCACCCTAAGGTAGGTGGACTTATCCAGGCATCTGGAACTATGGTATATCTATTACTCAGTGGATTGTAGGTTCCTACCGCCCGGAAATGTCCAACAGGCTGAGGATTTCGTTCGGATAACGGGGATCCGTTAAGCTTCACTAATGTCAGATCGCCCCCTGAACGGTGCATTACAGTAATGGACCCGGCCAGTCCCTGGGCACAGGTGTATTCACCAAAATAGACCGAACGGCCTTCCGGCAACACCCCTGGGTGTGAACCAGGTAGAAAGCTTACATCCTTCGTGATCTCTGTATAAATACTCTCTTCAAACAATTCAGCGTTTTTCTGTAGTTGTAATGCCGCTTCGTTGATCAACTGAATAAGCCGGTTGTTCTCTAATCCGACGGCATACCCCAGAGCTGTGCCTCCATCGTTGGACTCAATATGGATATCTGCTCCCGCCTCTATCAGCAACCCGGCAGTCTCTGTAAATTCCATTCCTACAGCCAATAGTAATGCTGTGTTTCCATAATTGTTCTGTATGTTAACATCCGCTCCTTTCTGTATAAGCAGCATGACAACCTCTGTATGTTCATATGCCAATGCGTACATTAATGCTGTACTTCCATCATCATTCTGAACATTAACATCCGCTTCTACCTCTACAAGCAGCCTGGCAACCTCTGGAAAACCTTTTTCTGATGCGTATATTAATGCTGTGAATCCCTCATTGGTCTGAGCATTAACATACGCTCCTGCATCTATAAGGAGCCTGGCAACTTCTGTACGCCCATATTCCGATGCGAGCATCAAGGCTGTCCAGCCCTCCTTTTCCTGAGTATTAACATCCGCCCCTGCATCTATTAATCTTTTTACCTCAGCATAATCTCCACTTTTTACTGTCTCAAAGAATACTTCCTGATCTACAGCTTCTCTTCCTTCTTGTGTCCGGGGAGTAGTTGCACAGCCGCCGGTAATTACTAAAACAACTGCAATAAGAAGTGAGATTGTAATTAACATTTTAATCTTCATTTTATTACCTCACCTTGAAAAAAATTTAAGGATGCAATGACAAGATGTCGAACTATCACAATTTTAAAAGGATAATACATCTAAAAATGAACTTAAATAAATCAGTTGTTTTTTGCGATTGCATTAAGAATTAAAGCTACGATTTCAAAATGCCCATTTTCTAGAGCAAATACCATTGCTGTCCCCCACTCGTTGTTCTGGGCGGTTACATCCGCTCCATTTTTTAAAAGTAATCTGGCAATATCTGTATGCCCCTCTTGCGATGCAAACATCAATGCTGTCCATCCATTTTTATCCTCAGCGTTAACATCTATTCCTGCTTCTATAATTTTTTTAACCTCATTATGATCACCATCCTTTACTGCCTCAAAGAATACTTCTTTATCTATACCTTTTTTTTCTTCCTGTGTTTTTGGTGTGCTTGTGCAGCTACTGGTAATTGCTAATACAGCAAAAACGAAAATTGAGATTAAAATTAACATTCGAATTTTACTCTTATTCATGATTTTTCTCCCTATTCAACCTTAATACCGCTTTAACGACAATTCAGAAAATGCCTTAAATCCTCTGAATGGTTTTTCCTTATTTTCATAGATAAGTTCCTTGTATTTTCTAAGCATCTCAATATCTTCACTTATCAGATCATCATTGAACTTCCTGTTCAGATATACCAGTTTTTCAATTTGCAGATTCAATTTGACAAGAGGATCTTTATAATTTCCGTTTCGCAGTAAGCTCGATATTTCACTGATCAATAGATAGGTATCCCGGATATGGATATTTCTATTCACATAACTATCCAGTGTTTCCATTTGATCCTCATAATCAGGTGTATAGAGTATTGTTTCAATTCCGGAAGAATAAACATATTTATCCATTTTATGATCAAAATACTCGATAAGCACCATTGCGAATGGATAGATATCGGAGTCCAGTAAAACTGAACTGTCCTTAAAAACCAGATTATTATTAAGGCTTCTTGTACATGAATATTTGGGAGATATGCTGAAAGGAGTTAAGTATGTGTGATGCTCATTTGCTCCCAAACTTTTCACCTCAATTATTTTTACAAAATTTGAATCAGGCGGCAACTCCACACCGTAGTATTTTGAGCTTAGTAGAAGTAAAATTACAGGATCTATTTCAGTTTTATTCTCCAGACTGTGTATTGAAATTTTAAGATCTGAAACAGCCGGCTGCAGATAAAATCTGTAATCCTCTTCAATTATACTCATCAGGTCATCAGCATCAGTAAAAAAGTAACTGTTCCCGCCGAACTGGTCTACAATTGAGTTTACAGTAGCTGCCCTGAAGTTATCACTGAATCCGCAGAAAGAGATTTCTGTTGTCTCATCACCCAGTCCTGCAATGATACTGAAAATATCATTTATATCTCTTGCTGATTTTGCTATCGCTTTGTTGAATATCCAGAAAAACTTATTTGGTCTGCCATTCTGCGGTGCAGCCTCCAGCAAAAGGGAGAGGTCCTCCTTTGCTTTTTTATCATAATCATCCGACTTCTCCTCAAGCTTGAATGTGTATTGATTTTCCAGTCCTTCAATCATTGATGATAAAGATGTAAGAGCAGTCAGTTCTTTTATAATTCCATCTTTTTTAAAATAGAAGAAAAGATGGGAGTTGTGCGGCTTCAGAGCAAATATCTTTCTGACGCTCTGCCTGACAGCACGGCGATATTTAATATCTTCCAGCAGTTCAGAGTTATTTATATATATAATATAGTTAAAATCAGTTACAGGGAAATAGTCATAGTCGTTTGTTTTTACAGAAACCTGCAGCTCAACCCTGCCTCCAATGGTCAGCACAGAAGGATTGGAAACTGAAATATTATATGAGAGAGATTCATTTTGATTTATCTCATACGGATAATAGTAATCATCAAGAATTGAATCAAGATCTAAATAAGATGATGCTACATAGCTGTCTGCTCCTACCATGGAAATTGCGCTGTCTCTTCCTGATTCTGCCTCCCCTCCCGGAAAAACGGAAAATGAAAATACAATCGACAGGATAATTACAAGTATTCCCTTTTTGTACATTCCCCTTTTCTTTTCCTGTGAATAGTAAAGTCCAGTTCGTAATTTTTCCCTTTTCATGATTTTCCTCCTGTCAGACACAATTGAATTCCCTCACGGCTGTCGAACAACCAGGGATGTAAAAACTGGAGGTACTTTTACAGTAAAATTTAATAAACCTGGTATCAAAAGGCAATAGAAACGTTGATTCTGCTGTTTGAACCCATACCAACTTCTGTCTACAGATCCACAAATGTCTATTAAGGTAGTTTCTTATACCACAAGTAATTACCTGCCCTTATGCCATTACCTTACAGCCAAAAGGTTTATAGGGATCAATAATTACTCCTCTGTTATAACCCTTTCTACAGCAAAGAAATATAGAGCTTCCTACCTTTGGCACAATCATTGCTCTCTTAAAAGAGTAGGCCTGAAACTTCCGGAGGAGGGTAAATGAAAGTATTGTTAACCAGGAGATCAGGTTTTCCGGGCATCAATATGGCTCGTTATTTAGTAAAACGATTAAGGGAGAATAAAATGAAGACATTATTCAAGGTGTTAGTATTAGTGATTGTTTTAGTTATCGCAGGTGTGATCGGATTTACAACCTGTCAATTTAACATGTTCAAACCTCAGCCGGTTACTGAGAAAGTGGATCCGGATAATTTAAAATATTTTCAGGAATCCTATGTTGACTGCCGTCAAAGTTTTATCGATCAGGCCGGTAAGATGAAGGATATCTATAAAGACGTCCAAATTTCTGCCCTGAGTGTTAAAAGCAGTAAA
>CBDVAD010000250.1:0-5844 GCA_965371875.1 uncultured bacterium | reverse complement strand
AGACCTTACAAGCAATTTTTTTATCCCCGCCGATAGAAATGCAACAGCATCAATTACTTCACGTCAGGAAGGTGTTCTTGCCGGAATCGATATCGCCCTTTTTGCCTTCAGGGTTGTTTCTTCTGAAATTGTTTTTGAGAAACACATGGAAGATGGATCTCCTGTTAGAGCCGGTGACAGGGTAGCCACAGTCAGCGGTCCGGCAAGGGCCATACTCACAGCTGAGAGGACAGCTCTCAACGTTCTGACCCATCTGTGCGGTATCGCCACAATGACCAGCAGGATGGTTACAGCTGTAGAAGGTACCAGGGCACGTATTACTGATACCCGGAAAACCCTGCCAGGATTACGGGCTCTTCAGAAATACGCTGTCCGCTGTGGTGGTGGTGTTAATCACCGCTTTGGCCTGGATGGAGCTGTGATGATCAAGGACAATCATCTGACCGGTTTTACAAGCTGGGAAGAGGGGATTCCTGCACTTAAGAAGAAGCTGGGTCATACAGTGAAGATTGAAGTAGAAGTTGACACCCTGGAACAGCTGAAGAGACTGATCGGTCTTCCGGTTGATATTGTACTCCTGGATAACATGACTCCCTCCCAATTGAGAGAGGCAGTTCAAATGGTTGGCGGCCGGATGATAACAGAGGCTTCCGGTAATGTTTCTCTGGAAACTGTCCGGATAATCGCTGAAACAGGAGTAGATATTATTTCTTCAGGTGCACTGACTCACAGTGTGAAGGCTCTTGATCTGGGACTGGATTTTTATTCCTGACAGGAAAGGTCAATCCATGGGATGGTTCTTAGTAAATAACATTGGATTCTTTCTCAACTACCTCCGCCATCTCTTCTAACTGTTTTTCAATTGATTTAATAAGCGCAATCTGGGTACGGCATCGTTCCAGATTGTGGTTTTCTCTGTGTGTTTTAAAGTAGACATCACCGGAAAGAAAATCAGTGAGAAATCTAACACCAATATTCAGAGTTATTAGTTTTCCAGAGAAAGGAAGGAGCTCTTTTTCCAGAGGAGTAAGAAAATCGGAGGCTTCAGACAGATAACCTTTCACCAAAGCTTCAAACATATTTATCTGCATGGTTACTTTGGAACTATCTTTCTCATCTTCTGCAGCCGGGCTTGTAGATGTCCGCACCATATCACCGAAATCATATAGAACCGAACCGGGCATAACAGTATCCAGATCAATCACACAAATCCCTTCACTGGATTCATTATCGATCATTACATTATTGAGTTTTGTATCGTTATGTGTAATTCTCTCTGGAAGTTTACCTTCCTGCATGAGTGTAACAATTTTAGTCCCCTCTACTTCTCTTTTCAGGAGGAATTCTATTTCATCAGCTGCCATTAGGGCTCTTCCTTCTGAATCAGCTTTAATAGCCTCATGAAGAGAGTTTATACGTCCCGGAGTATGGTGAAAATTCGGAATCGTCTCGTGAAGTCTTTTCCCGGGTAGATCAACAAGCCTTTTTTGGAAGATTGCAAAAGCTCTTGCTGCTTCAAAGGCCTGATTTTTGTTGGCTACAATATCGTAGGTTGTTGCATGATCTATGAAATTATAGGCTCTCCAGTAATTATCTTCTTCATCGATATAACAGAACTGTTCTTCTCTGGTAGGAATAAGCCTAAGGTATCTTCGTGAATAATCCTCTTCCGGATTCTCTATCTTGTTATAGTATTGTTCCATATGGGAGGTGACTCTGCTGATATTCTCCATGAGGAGACCCGGTTTTTTAAAAACCCTGCTGTTTATCTTCTGAAAGATCAGGGCTGTTTGTCCTGTTTTGCTTTCAAAAGTAACCAGATAAGTGTCATTTATATGCCCGGACCCATAGGGGATTGCATCTATCACTTTTCCCGGTGTTCGAAAAGCTGCTGCTGCTTGTATAATAGACACGCTCATCTATACCAGCCTCCATAATTTATGCAAGAATTATCAGTGATTTTGTAAGTATCTGCCCTTAATCGTTTTATCATGTATGATGTAGTATATTATACTTTTAATTGAAGTAAATGTATGATAATCTAAAAAAAATGAAGAATATTCCGAATGACTTTGAAGAAAATCTTTTTACATACCCTGATAATCCGGGATCTCCCTTTAGACTTGTCTCTACTGGAACAGTAAGGACCCGTGGAGTTTGTCTGTTTCAAAGGAGTAGTTATAAGTATACTACATTTGAATATGTACAAAAAGGATCCGGATTCCTTGATATTGATGGACAGTCATATTCCCTTAGTCAGGGTGATCTGTATATTCTTCAGAAGGGGAGTAATCATCGATACTGGGCAGAAAAAAAAGATCCCTGGAGTAAGATTTATTTTATTGCAGAAGGACCTTTGGTGGAAAGTCTGCTTATTGGATATGCACTGCATGAAGTATTTTGTTTTCGACAGGTTGGAGTAGAAGAGATTTTTACCACACTAAACTCTCTGGGAACCAGAGAGTTTTTCCCTGAAGAACTTCATCAGCAGGCTGCCCTTCTTTTTCATCAGCTGCTCCAGATATTGTATAAGAATACAAAAGGATTGGGGAAGATATCACCGGAAATAGAGGGAGTAGCATCGTGGCTTGAAGGGAGTATTGAAAGAAAAATTTCTCTTGAAGATATTTGTCTCAAAGCCGGTCTTTCCTCTTCTACTCTGACAACTAAATTCAGAAAATATTTTGGCACAACCCCATATGAGTATCTTCTTCATAAACGAATAGAAGCAGCCCGTCTTCTTTTGTCCCATACAAGAATGCCTATAAAAGCTATTGCAGCTCGATTTTATTTTGCTGATGAGTATTATTTTTCCAACTACTTTCTTAAAAAAACCGGGAAAAGGCCTGGTGCTTACAGGAGAGAGTCAAGAGAAGGAGGGCAATAATCTGCCAGGTTTTTTACTTTTGTAATCCAGGGAGAAATTATTTGAAAGGCTTGTCAAAAATAAAAGAGAGTGTTTATACTAACTATAAACAGAAAGTTCTGATGTACAACCAAAGGAGAGTAGAATGAATTGGAAATTATCTTTTAGAGTTTTGCTGATAATAACTGTTTTAGTTGGTCTTACAGCATGTGAGACTATCGCTAAAATTGATATCCCCAATTTACCATTAGTTGGTTTTTCTGAAAAACTTGATGAAAGTACGGTAATATCGGGATTAAAAGAAGCACTTGAGATTGGAACCAGAAATGCAGTTGATTTTCTTTCTATAAATAATGGTTTCTATGGAAATCCTGAAGTTAAAATTCTACTCCCTGAAGAACTGGAAAAAATTGACTCGACACTTAGAAAAATTGGTTTATCAAAAAAAATGGATGAGTTTGAAGAAACAATGAATCATGCTGCAGAAGAAGCATGCATTCTGGCAGCTGATATCTTTGTGGATGCAATAACCAATATGAGTTTTTCAGATGCATGGGGTATTTTAAATGGTTCCGATGATGCCGCCACCCGTTATCTTGAGTATAACTATCGTGTTGATTTATATAAAGATTTTTTCCCTGTTGTAAAAAATACAATGGATAATGTAGGTCTTACTCAGATATATAAATATATTTTAACTAAGTATAATTCGATTCCATTTATCGAGAAGCAGGAATATGATCTGGATTCATATATTACAGATCAAGCTCTGGATGCTCTCTTCCTTATAGTTGAACGGGAAGAAAAAGCAATCCGTGTTGATCCTGTGGCAAGAGTTACTGATTTACTAAAGAAGGTTTTCAAGTAATAGCTAATTATTCACATTTATGATAGCTTAGGCCTCATGAAATCATTTTCACTTCTTCCTCTAAACAAAGCTATGTTAGATAATTTGGAAAGTCTGAATTATGAAATAATGACAGATATTCAGGAGAAGAGTATTCCTCCAATTCTGAAGGGCTTTGATATATTTGCCCAGGCGAAGACAGGCAGTGGGAAAACTGCAGCTTTTGGTATTGGACTTATGCATAAATTGAATGTTGAGCATTATCGGGTCCAGGCTCTTGTCCTCTGTCCCACTCGCGAACTGGCAGAGCAGGTTACGGTAGAGCTTCGTCGGATTGCCAGGTTTAAGCACAATATTAAATTACTTAAGATAACCGGCGGGATGCCTCTTTATAAACAGGAGCATTCATTGAAACATCAGGCCCATATTGTTGTTGGTACCCCGGGACGTATTGCTAAACTTCTGGGGCGTGGATCATTGGTTTTGACTGATGTGAAGACAATTGTCCTGGATGAAGCAGACCGGATGCTGGATATGGGTTTTATTGATCAAATCAATGAAATCCTAAAGTATGCACCGGTAAAACGACAGACACTCTGTTTTTCTGCTACATTCTCCAATGAAATAAAGGAACTGGGGCGATCAATTCTGAATAAACCAGTAGAAATTACTGTAGAATCCCAGCACTCTTCTAAAGTAATTGTTCAACATTTTTATAAAATTTCAGGGCAAAAGAAGAACAAAGCCTTAATTTCACTTCTGGCACAGCACAATCCGGAATCTACACTGATTTTTTGTAATACTAAAGATGCCTGTCGTGAGGTGGGTGCAGATCTAAATCAGATGGGAATTCATTGTCTGGCCCTTCATGGAGATCTTGAACAAAAGGAAAGAACCGAGGTTCTTGTTAGATTTTCCAACAGCAGCAGCAGGGTTCTTGTTGCAACCGATGTTGCAGCAAGGGGACTTGATATCGATGATCTGGAGATGGTTATCAATTATGATATGCCCTTTGAAACAGAAACCTATGTTCATAGAATTGGAAGAACGGGCAGAGCTGGAAAGGAAGGTCTTGTGCTGTCTCTGATAAAACCAAATGAAGAGTTTCGTCTGGATGAAATAAATCAGTTTACAAATAATAATTTTTCATCTGAGACTATAGATATTAATAATGGTATACCATTACCCGATCTGGAGCCGGCTATGATAACTCTTTCTATAAATGGTGGAAGGAAAAATAAAATTAGTCCTGGTGATATTCTCGGCGCCTTAACCGCAAAGGGTGGAATCCCCGGTAATGATGTTGGCAGGATAGATCGCCAGGATTTTATTACATTTGTTGCTGTAAAACGAAATGTTTCAGAACATGCTTTCTCTTTGCTTGAAAAGGGTTTAATTAAGGGCCGGAAATTTAAAGCCATGATTAATGATTAGTGGTAAACGACTAATGGAGATACTATGTCAGCACGATGTTTAAAGTGTTTCCGCCCTATTAAAAACTGTTATTGCCATGATATATCCCCTATAGAATCAGGGGTAAAATTTGTATTCCTTATGCATCCCCATGAAGCGAAAAAACAAAGGACAGGAACAGGTCGTCTTGCCAGTCTATCCCTTATAGATTCGGAAATAATAATTGATACATCCTTTGATAATAATTCACGAACGCAGGAATTAATTTCCAATCCCGCTTTTTATTCCATGGTTCTCTATCCGGGGAATGATGCTTATACAACAGAAAGCTTAGATTTTAAAGAAATTTTAAATGGTCGTACTTTACTTATATTTCTTATAGATGCTACCTGGGTGGAAGCACGGAAAATGATGTATAGGAGTCATAGCCTCCGGCATCTGCCCAGGATATCATTCAGCAGAGAGTATCGCTCCGAATTTACTATAAAGACCCAACCTGAAAACTACTGTCTTTCTACTATTGAATCTTCTTACTATCTTCTAAAGGAACTTAAAATTGCGGGAGTATGTAATTTAGCATTGAACGTCGAAGGAATGATGGCAGTTTTCAAAAAGATGATCAATTTTCAGATTAAATGCAGGGTGGATAGAATCGGAGTTTGAATTTTAAATAAACAAAGTAGGGGGCAGTCACGCAGGATTTGCTTTGCAAACCCTG
>CBDVAD010000249.1:0-5859 GCA_965371875.1 uncultured bacterium | reverse complement strand
ATATTGCAATACGCCGAATACTTCTTTTGTATGGAATAATCCTTTCTATGAATGGATTTCCTCTCATCTATATAGGTGATGAGGCGGGGCATTTAAATGATTATAGTTACACAGATAACCCCGAACATAAAGAGGACAGCAGATGGGTTCACAGACAGTCAACTTCTTTACCGGAAAAGAATTCAAATCACTATTCCAGCCGTATATTTGACGGGCTGACAAAATTAATAAAAATCAGAAAGAACTGCGATGCCTTTACCGGGAATAAAGTGAAAGTTATTGATTTTCAAAATTGCCATATTTTTGGATTTATTCGGATAAACCCGGATAATGATAAAGTAACCGTAGTAGCCAACTTCTCCGAGGAAAAGCAACATATAAATATGCCGGATCAATCATACGACATTATTTCCGGTACTGATTATGATACCAGGATAGAGCTTGATACTTATCAAATACTCTGGCTCAAGGACCGGAAAATTTGAAGGATCCATGGAAGATAAAACAGAATTCCTTCGATACACAGGAAATTGGAAAATATGAGACTCTGTTTACCCTTGGTAACGGCAATCTAGGACTTCGGGGGAATCTGGAGGAAGCAGATTCAAACTATCAGATGGGTACATATATAAATGGATTTTATGAGACTTTTCCTATTAAATATGGTGAATCTGCATACGGCTATGCAAAGAAGAACCAGACTATTGTTAACCTTGTAGATGGAAAGAGATTTCAAATTTATGCAGATGGTGAGCTTTTTACTACAGATAAAGCTGTAGATCATTCCCGTGAGCTTGATATAAAAAAAGGAGTTTTAACACGAACTTTTTATTGGTTAACTGATTCCGGTGCCAGGATTGATGTTAAAATACGAAGGCTTGTCTCTTTAGTAAAAGATTCAACAGCAGTTCAGGTTCTGGAAATAAATGTTTCTAATAAAAAAGCAGATATTGAGCTTGTTTCATTTCTGTCTGATGAACCTGATGGAGGAAAAAGGGATAAAGTAAATGCTTCAGAAGATCCCAGAACAGGAACGGTCTCAGGAAAAAAAGTACTGCATCGAAAAGATGAGTTAACAGCAGTATCCAGAGTTCACATGGTCCATCAAACTGAGGGGAGCAGGATGTCCCTTTTTTCCGGTATGGATCACTCTTTTTCAGATAACTATACACCGGTAATTAATAATTCCATTTCCAGGACAGGGTTTTCTGTCAGTTTTACTTTCAAAAATGTTGAGGGGAATCTTCAACTTGTAAAATACCTCTGTTATCAGCATGGTCAAAGTAAAATAGAGGATGAATTAAAAACCAATGGTTTGAATGATCTTGATTCCTGTCTTAGGCAGGGACCGGAATACTATTTTAGTGCTCAGGAGCTTTTTCTCTCTGATTTTTGGGATAGAACAGATGTCGTAATTAAAGGTGATTCTGAATTACAGTTTGGTATCCGTTTTAATCTATTTCACCTTCTCCAATCTACAGGAAGAAATGGAAAAGTCAGTATTGCTGCAAAGGGACTGACAGGACTTGGGTATGAAGGACATTATTTTTGGGATACAGAAATTTATGTACTGCCCTATTTCATCTATACATTTCCGGAAATTGCAAAATCACTTCTTTCCTATAGATTCAGTATTATTGATAAAGCCAGAGAGAGGGCGGCAGAACTTTCTCATAAAGGTGTTCTTTATCCCTGGCGTACAATAAACGGGGAAGAAGCCTCCGCTTATTTCCCGGCGGGTACAGCCCAGTATCATATAAATGCAGATATAGCCTTTGGTATTAACAAATATCTTAAATCGACAGGAGATATTGAGTTTCTTCTTGAATCCGGCCTGGAGATACTCATAGAAACAGCAAGGTTCTGGTACGACCTTGGGGAATTTATTCCTGCTTTGGATGGGGCTTTCTGTATTCATGAAGTAACAGGACCTGATGAGTATACGGCACTGGTAAATAACAATCTCTATACAAATATTATGGCCAGGGAGAACCTTCTAAATGCCTGTGCATGGCTTGAGGGTCAAAAAAAATCCAACTTTGAATTTTATAAGGCTTTCATAGAAAAATTTGATATATCCCGTCAGGAAGTATCTGACTGGCATAAGGCTGCAGAGAAAATTCGTCTCCCCTATGATCCCAAATTATCAATCTATGCTCAGGATGATGCTTTTCTTACTCGTCCGGTTTGGGATTTCGAGGGTACACCTGCTGATAAATATCCTCTGCTTCTTCATTTTCACCCTCTAACAATTTATCGTTATCAGGTAATAAAACAGGCAGATATTGTAATGGCCCTGTTTCTTCAGGGAAATCATTTCTCACTTTCCGATAAGAAGCGGAATTTTGATTATTATGAGGAATTGACTACCGGAGATAGTTCACTTTCTGCCTGTATCCAGGGAATTGTAAGCGCCGAACTTGGTTATCTTAATCTTGCAGAGAAATATTTAAGACAAACTGTTTTTATAGATCTTCAGGATCTGAACGGGAATGTGTGCGATGGTGTACATACTGCATCAATGGCAGGATCCTGGATGTCTGTCATCTATGGTTTTGCGGGTATGAGGGATTCAGGCGATACCCTCTGTTTCTCCCCCAGACTCCCGACAGGGTTGGATGAAATTTCATTTAAGATCAATTATTTATCCTGTTTGCTTTCTGTTGTGATTACCCCGGAGAAGGTTACGTATGAGTTACTAAAAGGTGATTCGTTAAAATTGTTTAATTATTATGATGAAATTCACCTTGTTTCAGGGAAAAGGATGATTATTCCCTTACAACCAGAGCTTAGAGCTGTTCTTATTGATCAGCAGCGGGATGATAATATTGATAACCTGGTTTCTGAAGTTGAGGCAGCAGGAATAAAATGCGTAGTTTTAACAGAACCGGATAGTATAGTTCCCCCTCCTGACCCGGAATTATTTTTAGCTTCTGCAGAGCTTCTTAAGGTAAGACGATGGGATTGTCTTGGCATAACTACAAGAGATGAAGGTGAAACTGCCTTAAAATCAGCAGAAATGGCTTCTATAGAAGTAATAAATATCAAGGATTTAACCCTTAATAGTATTAGATTGATTCATGAAGAGTTTTCATTAAACTGGAATCGTGGTATTAATTACCCATAAGGAGTCCATGAATGAAAATTCTGTCCTTTGGAGAAATCCTGTTTGATATTATTGAGGGAGAAAAGTATATCGGCGGTGCTCCATTCAATGTAGCTGCTCATCTCTCAAAACTCGGAGCCCAGTCGTATATCCTTACTGGTGTAGGAAGTGATAGAAATGGACAGGAAGTTCTTGAAAGTACACACGACCTTGGGATAAAAACTGACTTTATTTCAACTACTGAAAATTATCCTACCGGGACTGTGACCGTGGAAATTAAGGATGGCAGGCCCTCATATACTATTCATGAAAATACAGCATGGGACAATATCAGTCTGTGTGACTCCGGCCTCGACAGGTTAACCAGTGAAACCTGGGATCTGTTAACCTTTGGGACCCTTGCCCAAAGAACAAAGGAAAACAGGAATCTTCTTGACCTGATTAGAACCAAGGGTCATTTTAAAGCTATATTTTATGATGTAAATCTTAGGCAGCATTTTTTTAAACCTGAGTGGATTCTAAGTTCTTTTGAAGATTCAACAATGGTAAAGATAAATGATGAAGAGGCTGTTTTTCTTGCTACGCTGCTCTATAACAGAGAGATGAAAGAGGAAGAATTTGCAGATATGATTATGGGTGAATTTGATCTTGATATTGTCTGTGTAACTTTCGGGGCTGGTGGTGCCGGAATAATGACAGAAGAGGGATGGAGCAGGATTCCCGGAGAAAAAGTCAACGTCATAGATACAGTTGGAGCAGGGGGTAGTTTTTCTGCTGTATTTCTACATAGCCTGTATTCAGGATATACACCTGTGGAAGCAGCCGGCAGGGCTTGCATAATGGGAGCATATGTTGCCTCCAGTGAAGGAGCTGTTCCCGGATATTCAGATGAACTGAAAGAGATATTATCAATCGGGTAACTATTACCCGATTGATGATGTTTTGTTCTAGTAAGATTCCAGCTGAGTCCTGTAACCGCCTCTTATATCGATTACTTCACCACTCATGGTCTCATTTTCTGTAATATTCGCATAGATATATTTTACAGAGAGCCCTGGAACCCTGTCTGAAAGCCAGTATTCGTATTTAATATGGTAACCCTCTTCTACGTTTTTATCTTCAAAAACAATATGATCAGCCTTAAATGAGCCTGCTTTTGTTTTAACTTTTTCTTCCCCGACTGAATATTGAGCATAATACTCAGGACCCATTGTTTCGGTTTCATCTTCTGTACCAATTTCTTCTTCAGATTCTTCGCCCTGTTCCGGAATAATTTCTTCAATTACTCCAGTTTCAATATTTCTGTATCTAATCTTTAAAATATCATAGTCATCTTCAAGAAGCATTTCATAAACACGATCTTCTCCATCAACAACTGCTGAAATAGACCACCATGCAGCACCATTGTCCACTCTTTTTAATAAGGCACGAGTGACTGTAATCTCATCTTCTCCACTGCTGGTAGAAACTTTCCATGTTACACCTTCTCCATTTTTAAAGTTTCCATCACCGAATCCATAACCTCCAAGGAAGAAATAAGATGCATAGAATAGTGAAAACTCTATCATTGGATTCAGATTTCCCATCTCAACAGAAGCTTCACCTAATTCATTTATAGAGTCAGTAACATTCTGGATAGCTGCATCAAATGATGCACATCCGACCATGCTCATTATAACAAGTGTAATAATTAGAAATTTTTTCATAATATCCTCCATTTTTGTACCCAGTATGGCATATCAATATGGGATTCGTCAATTTTCTTTTTTTGTTCGAATTTATATTATTGTTGATTTAAGCACTCCTTTTTTTAATAATTGTTAGAGAAGATATTTTATTGCTAATGTGTACACAATGTGACATGTTTATACTGCGAAGTTTATGCTTAATATAGGGAGAGTTTTGAGATGGATTCAAGATGATATCTGGCCCCCTGAAAATTGTTCTGGTACAGCCCCCGGTAGAGGATTTCTATTTTACTCCCCACAGGAGTTCAGCTCTGGGGCTCCACTCCCTTGCAGCTGCCTGGACAAAGAGAGGACACGACTGTCATATCCTTAATTTTCCTCTGGAGAAACCTCTTAAAAAGAAACTTCCCCTCCCCGAAAAGCTGGAATACTTAAGTCCCTGGCTGAAAAAACAGCCTAAAGAGATGAAAGGTACAGCTTATTTCAGCAGCTACTTCCGTTTCGGACCTTCCCTTGAGAGCTGTCTGGAACAGATTGAAATTTTAGAGCCCCAGGTTGTGTCTGTCTCCTGCTTTGCCTGGGGTTACGCCCAAACGACTAAAGAGTTACTTGATTTACTAAAAAAACGACCCCCCCTATTAGTGGTTGGTGGGCCGGGAGTCACGGTTATGCCTGGCTATTTTACTTCTTCTGCCGATCTGGTAGTGACAGGTGAAGGAGAAAATGCCATAGAAGCTATAGAAAAGAGAGCAGGTCGATCCAGCTACTCTTCCTTTGGAGAGATAGTAAGTTCAGATCCGCCCCTCTCTTTTCCTTTTGTCTGGGACATAAAAACAGGTCGGAAAAATCGCTTTACCGCAACAACGATGTTAACCCGGGGATGTCCCAAAATGTGCTCTTTCTGTGCCAATCACCTTATCTTCGGCAAAACCTTAAGAAAAATAGCTCTTCCTGATATCTACCATGGACTGGATAAGCTGGTTTTCCAGGTTCTGGAGAGATCTCAATATCCGGAGACCATGGAAAGCAGGCTCCATCTAAACTTTGAGGATGATAACATTTTGT
>CBDVAD010000248.1:0-5867 GCA_965371875.1 uncultured bacterium | reverse complement strand
GCACTGAAAGAAGAATTGCAGGTTTTTGTCGGAAAGTCAGAAATTATCAGGATCGATATCTGGAATGGTCATGAAATCAGAATTGCGAAATTTGCAGGTAGAGATGTTGTAATTACAGACACTGGAGTGGGGAAGGCACAGGCGGTACTTGTTTCAGGTCATGTAATCGATGTTTATCAACCGGAAGCTCTTTTCTACATAGGAATTGCAGGTGCTCTCACAGATTATTTATCAATAGGCGATGTCATTATTGCCAGGGACTGTGTCCAGTGGGATTTTGATGCATCTGCTCTGGGGTTTGAACCCGGTGAGATTCCTTCCGGTTCGACATGGAAGTCATCTGTCAAACATTCAGACAAAAACATAAGGTTTATTATGACTGATAAAAAACTGCTGAAAGCGGCAGAGGGATGGAAGCGGGGTGATCAGAAAGTAATATATGGCCGTATTCTCACAGGTGACAGGTTTCTTACCTCCCGGGGACGCAATGAGATAGCATCTCTTATTAAGGAACTCGAAGGAGATGCTGTAGAGATGGAAGGCGCAGGCGCAGGAATAGCGGCATTTGTAAATAATGTTCCTTTTTTCCTTGCAAGGGTTATTTCGGATACTGTCGACGGCAGAAAACCTAAACGATTCAAACAGTTTTTAAAAGAATCATCCAATAAGATGTCAGATCTTGTAGAGTTTATTCTTGATTTTGATTCTACTTGATTTTTAAGTTGAGTATACTTATCATATATAAATGAATAAAGATAAATTATATGGTGCCCTTTGGGGTGCTTTTTGTGCAGATGCGTATGCACTCGGACCTCACTGGGAGTACGATACCAGAAATATTGAAAAGGCTTCCCTGAACTGGGAGGGATACAATAATCCTGTCACTAAATATCACGGGGAAAAGAAAGCAGGAGATTTTACTCACTATGGTGATCAGTTAATGTGGCTTTTAAGATCTGTTGCCGATAAATCCTCATTCGATCTGGCTTATTTTGGTCAAATCTGGATGGATAAGATGGAGACATATTCCGGATATCTTGATCATGCAACCAGTGAAACTCTTGAAAATCTAAAAAAAGGCGCTGACTGGATTTCCTGCGGATCTGAATCAAAGGATTTCAGTGCTGTAGGGCGGATGGCTCCTCTTTTACTTATACTTGGAGATAAACCCGAGGACTTAAAGGAAGCTGTAAAGGCTCAGACTGCTCTTACACACAATTCTGAACTGGTTGTAGAGGCATCCGGTTTTTTTGCTGATCTTGCTGCTGCTCTTCTTGGGGGAAAGGAACTCCTTGAAAGCCTTCGTTCAATTGCTGCAGGTTACAGCAGGACAATTCAGGACTGGGTTGAAAAGGGTATTGAGAGCAGTTCTAAAAAGAAAACATCACTTGTTATAAAGACCTTTGGTCAGGCTTGTGCAATTGATCACGGTTTCCCGGGTGTTATCCATCTGATAACAAAGTATACCGACAACTACAGACAGGCAATGGAGGAAAATGCGAAGTCTGGGGGTGACAGTGCTGCAAGAGGGATGCTAGTGGGAATGATACTTGGAATACTAAATGGTGAAGAATCTGTGCCTGAAGAATGGAAAAAGAATCTGACATCCTATAAGGAAATTGAAGGTCTGATCAGTAAAATCTAATCTTCCATGCTGAAGTTTGCTTTTAAGTATTTATAGATCTCAGCCAGACATTTATCATCTTTACTGCCGATTCCGGCATCAAGGAGAATATCATCTCTTTCATGTTTCAATCTGTTGTACAGTCTGGCTGATGCATCATCTGAATTTTCTGCAATGTGGCATATTCTTACAAGCTTTACCATTTCATCTTCGGTCACAGTTTTTCGGGTATTTCCTATTATAAGAATAAAACTTCTGTTAAAAGAACCTCTTTCAACTGAAATTGTACATCTCTGAACAGGCTGCTTTTTTGTTGCTTTGGATTTACTGCTGCTTTTTTTATTTCTTTTTGCCTGCAGTGCATTAAGATCTTCTACTCTTTTGTTATAAACAAGCTTATTTGCCTGATCTATAAGAAAGATTAAGCCCTCTTCAGGAATATCTTTTATCAGCTTTCTAAGCTCTTTAAGCATTTCATCTTTTGTTTCCATTGATACCTCCAGGGAAAGCTATACCTATTATATACTATAATCCCAATCTTGACATTTTTCATTTCTAAGACTATATTGTGACGCTGAATGTTAATCGGAGGAAATAATGTCTAAAGCACATAGAGGTACCGGAATTAGAGACCTTGTTAAAAACGGCAGGGGTACATGTCCTGTTTGCAGACGAAGTGGTGTAAAAGTTCTTTATGAAAATGAGGTCAATGAAAAGAAGATCAAAGTTTGTAAAGAGTGTAACAAGGCTATTGCTCATGGTAAAAAGAAAGAAGCTTTAGCTGCTGTCTGATTACCAATGTCCCTTGAATTGGAAAATCCTGTCATTAGGCAGGATTTTTTTAATTCAGGCTGAATCTACTTTTCAGCTCTTTTTTTTTAACAGGATATCTTAATGTCATATCAGTCTATTCTAGTACTTTATTTAATCTTTTTCGGATTGGATTTTTTGTTTCAAAATTTTCTAACTCTACTCAATATTAGTGAACTCAAGAAAAATAACAATGCAGTACCTTCTATATTCAGGGACCACATTGATTTGAAGAGTTATCTTAAATCATCAGAATATACGCATATAAAAAGTATCTTCACTATTGTTTCCGGTATTGTTGGTTCTATCATTCTTCTTGTAATAGTTCTGTCAGGTTTTTTTGGATATATTGATAACCTGATAAGTGGATATGGTTTCCACCCCTATATTGAGGGATTACTCTATGTAGCTCTTATTTCGTTAATTTTCTATCTTGCGGGATTACCATTTTCGCTTTATTCCCAGTTCAGGATAGAGGAGAAATTTGGATTTAATAAAATGACCATCAATCTGTTTATTAAGGACCAGATAAAAAATCTGGTTGTTTCCGGAATCATTCTTTCTCTATTACTACTTGGGCTTTTCTGGTTCATGGATGAAGCAGGTACTTATTGGTGGATAATTGCATCTTTGGGTTTTCTTGTATTTCAGGTATTTCTGAGTATTGTTTACCCTCTTTTAATAGCGCCCCTATTTAATAAATTTACTCCTCTTACAGAAGATGACCTTAAAACTTCTCTGGAATCTCTGGCAGACAAACTTAACTTCAGAACCACTGGTATATTTGTTATGGATGGAAGCAGGAGAAGCGGCCATTCAAATGCTTATTTTACAGGTGTAGGAAAAGCAAAGAGGATCGTTTTATACGATACTCTTGTTTCTATACTTGATAATGGACAAATATCTGCAGTTCTTGCTCATGAAATTGGACACTATAAAAAACATCATCTTATAAAAGGTCTTATTCTTTCATTTTTTGTAACTACGGTTGGGTTTTATTCTATTAGTGTATTATTAAATTATTTACCTCTCTTTGAAGCCTTTGGTTTTTCCAGGGTTTCATATCATGGAATTCTGATTATTCTTAGTTTTGCTGCCGGGCCCTTTACATTTTTTCTAACACCCCTTTTTACTATGTGGTCACGAAAGCATGAGTATGAGGCGGACGCTTATGCTGTAACAAATACTGAATATGGAAATGACCTTAAAGAGGGGCTTATTATTATGAGCAGGGAAAATCTGTCTAATCTAACACCACATCCTCTTTATAGCTTTTATCATTATTCCCATCCTACTGTAGGAGAGAGAATCAGAGCGATGGATAGAATAGGGGAGTAGGGAGGACGGAGACAGGAGGAATGGAGGATGGAGGAGGGAGGACGGAAGATTCTAGAATCTTCTGTGGGTTCCCGATTCTTTTCCCCCGGTCTCCCGTCTCCGGCCTTCGGTCTCCATCTTTCCTATCTTATATACCCCAGCCACTTGCTCTGCTGTCCAAGCATCATATCCACCATCTCTTCCAGGCGTCTAATGTTGGAAACAACCGGATTAGTTAGTAGAGCCTGGATGACATACTCTTTTTTTCCGGTTAATACAGCTTCTGCTGTAAGATCATAGACTCCGGTATAATTCCGTAAGAGAGCACCGAAACCCTTTGGATAGTTATTAAATGTAATTCCTTCAATTCCTGAACGACGAATAATCGCCGGCACCTCTACTGCAACCCATGATGGAAGGTCAGGAAGGTATCCTCTGTTTGGAATATTTACTGCGGATTCTTCATAACCTGAATCCCTCACTATTCCTTCCATCACGGGTACAACTCTTTCTTTGAGCTTTAATTCAATTTTAGATTCACTTTTAGAGAGTGAATAACGGTAAAAAGAATAAAAATCCATGATGCCCTGTAAATCCGCTGTCTCTGAGGCCCAGCCTATATATTCTCCAAGATGACTATCACTGGTAATAGGCAAATGACCAAACTTTGAAAGTAGTTCTCTGAAAAGGGTTCGATCCTGCCATTCCCTTCTTTTTTTACCATGTTCTTCCGATTCAGAAATAAAACGCTGGACAGACCCCTCTGTTTCAGGGATATTTCCAGTCTTCCGGGTATAATCCCATATATCGCTGTATCCTGGTTCCTCTTTAAAAAAATCAGGTGCTTTTGTTCGAATGTCGGCATAAGCATCTTTACCAGTCTCTTTGTAAGATGCTTCAAGAAGAATACTAAAGTGGTTCAGGCCTGCAGAACGTAGTTTTAAATTTGAAAAATCTGTTTCCAGTATAGATGGAAGATATCGTTCCAGAGATGCAATTTCATGGCACATTCCTATAAATTTCATGTCCGGATACTTTCTGGTAACAGTTGTTACAATAGCAGTCATAGGGTTTGAATAACAAAAAACAGTTGCTTCAGGGCAGATATTATCTATGTTGGAACATATATCAAGTATCGGAGGTATTATTCGTAAGGAGTGGAATAACCCTCCCGGTCCACCATTTTCTCCATATACCTGATGAATCCCGAATTCCAGGGGTACTTTCCAATCCATGTCCCATAGCTCGAACCGGTTGCCCACTTCTATAGATATTATTACAAAGTCAGCGTCCTTTAGTGCTTTTTTGCTGGAAGTTGTGGCCGTAACTGTAAAGGGCAGATTTTTCTCGGAAATAAAATTTACAGCTGTAGATCTTACTGTCTCAAGAGACTCCGGATTTATATCCATTAGAGCTATTTCGGTTCCTTCCAGTATTTTGCTCTGAAATATATCTCCAAGTGTACCATAACCAAACTGAACACTTCCTGCTCCAAATAATGCAATTTTCATATTTGATTCCTTTTTAACTTTAAGTTCGCCTGGTCAGCTTGTTTAAGAAGATCTTCAACTGTATTTACTCCAATGGTACCATATCCTGATGATAGAAAAAGCTTCACAGTTTCAGAAGATAAAGTTGTTTTTACAGATATGTGATTGCCAAGAATCACCTTTAGAACATCCTTGAGCAGTATTTTATTTATACTTCTGGCAGGAAATAGTTTTCTAACAGATTCGTCTGTTTCATAAATAAGATCAGCATCGATAAAACGTTTCAATATTCCATTAACTGAATCTTCGGTTCTTGAAAGAGTGTCAGCAATTATTTGTGCTGAAGGATAAGCGTTTCCATCATCAAACTGTTTTGCTATATGGAGGAAAACTGCAAGTCCCAGTTCTATACTATCAACATGAGAGGGCATCTTTTTTGGATCTCCACTTTTCCACACTTTTTTATGCTGGTGTACATAGCTGATTTCAAGAGCAAGAAAAATTATTATATGAACCTAATCACCTCCATATACACCCAAAAGAGGTCATAGATTTAAGTATAACTACTGAAGCAGAAAAAAACTTTTAAAAACACTAGATGATAATTAGAAATGTAGAATCTATTG
>CBDVAD010000247.1:0-5872 GCA_965371875.1 uncultured bacterium | reverse complement strand
TAAAAAACTTGCGTTTTTGATACTATCGGGTTATCATTCTCCCTTCCCCTATAAGCAATTATAGGATTTTGCATTAGATTAATAGGATAAAACTAAACAGATTTTGGTTCTGAAATGAAGGAGGAGCCATGGATAAATTTCTAAAAGCAGCATACGAAGAAGCAGAAAAAGGCCTGAAAGAGGGTGGTGTCCCTATAGGGGCAGTTCTGGTTATTGATGGAAAAATTGTCGGCCGGGGTCATAACCAAAGAGTGCAGCAGGGAAGTCCTGTTCTTCATGCGGAGATAGACTGTTTGGAAAATGCAGGAAGACTAGGCGCCAGTGAATATAAAAGGGCCACTTTATATTCAACACTCTCACCCTGTGATATGTGCAGTGGGGCGGCTTTGTTGTATAAGATTCCCAGGATTGTAGTAGGGGAGAATAAAACTTTTCAGGGACCGGAAAGTTATCTCCGGGAAAGAGGCGTTAAACTGTAGATAGTTGATAGTCCTGATTGTATTGCTATAATGGATAAGTTTATAAAAGATAAACCTGAACTCTGGAACGAGGATATCGGGGTATAATTACGGTGATTCCCGTAGGGGCGAACGGCCGTTCGCCCCTACGGATATTTATATTTCACAAAATTTTTCAGGAGGAAAAGGATGAAGAAAATTTTACTGATTGCCTTAGTTGGGCTGATGGCAGCGACCTTTGCATTTGCAGGTGGCGAACCTGAAGCAGCAGATGACACATTTAAAATGGCTGCAATTTTTCAGACATCAATTGAAGAACCATGGGATGGAGCTATTCACGAAGCAGCTCTTAAAGTAGCTGATGAAATGGGTGTTACCTATGAATTTGCAGAAAATGTAAAAGCTGCAGATTTTGCCAAGGTAGTAAGAGAATATTCAGAACGTGGTTTTGACCTTATTGTCGGGGATGCATTCCTTGCAGGTGAAGAACCAGCTCGTGCTGTTGCAAAAGATTATCCTGATGTAGCATACGCATTTGGTTCCGAATTTGATATTCAGTCTCCTAACTTTTCAGTTTTTGATAACTGGATTCACGAACCGGCATACCTTAGTGGAATTATTGCAGGTATGATGACTGATACAGATGTACTTGGTATTGTTGCTGCAATTCCAATACCGGAAGTAAACAGACTTGTTGGGGCTTTTAAAGCCGGAGCTCTTTCTGTTAATCCCAATGTAAAAGTAAAAGTTGCAATGATAGGCAGCTGGTTTGATCCTCCAAAGGCTAAAGAAGCTGCAATTGCAATGATAGAAGCCGGCGCAGACTTCCTCTATGCTGAAAGATTTGGTGTATTTGAAGCAGCAAAAGAAGCCGGAGTTTATGCATTCGGTAATATGTCCGATCAGAATGCTCTTGCACCGGAAGTTGTTTTAACAAGTTGTATCTGGGATATGTACCCAATAATCAAATACAGTGTTGAATCTGTACAGAATGGTACCTGGAAAGCGCAGAATCTGAAAGACTGGTCTATGATGGCAGCCGGCGGCTCACGTCTTGCTCCTTATCATGGTCTGGAATCAAAAATTCCTGCTGATGTAAAGGCAAAAGTTGCTGAAGTTCAGAAACAGATTCTTGCAGGATCATTTGTAGTTCCTGTTATTGAAACTCCAACAGTTTCTGACTAATTTTTTGTAAACCTAATACCGGTTCTCCTTTAAAAAAAGGAGGACCGGTTTTTCTTTTGGTATTGGAGGGTAGAATTCTGGAAAAACGACCGGTTATTGAAATGCGGGGTGTTACCAAGCGTTTTGTCGATGTAATAGCCAATGATAAAGTTGATCTTAAACTTTTTCCCAATGAAGTCGTAGCGCTTCTTGGTGAGAACGGCGCTGGTAAAACAACACTTATGAATGTTCTGTTTGGATATTATAATCTGGATGGTGGTGAACTACTGATTAATGGAGAGAGGGTTACTTTCAGTTCTCCTAAAGATGCTATAAATCATGGAATTGCCATGATTCATCAGCACTTTACTCTGGTTCAGACACAGACAGTTCTTGAAAATGTAATGATAGGGATGGAAGGCAGTTTTTTTCTTGATTATAAAAAAGCAAAAGAAAAACTTCTTGGAATTGAAAACGAGTTTGGATTTCATCTTGATCCGGATGCCATTGTATGGACCCTCTCTATTGGTGAGCAGCAGAAGCTTGAAATATTGAAGGCTCTGTACAGAGGTGCCAAAATTTTAATAATGGATGAACCAACGGCTGTTCTGGCTCCTACAGAAACTATTGAACTTTTTGAGACTCTGCGTAATTTGGTTAAAAGTGGACACTCTATAATTTTTATCTCCCATCACCTTCAGGAAGTTATGGAGATTTGTGATCGGGTTGTTGTTTTAAGAAATGGTAAACGTGTAGCGGAAGCGAAAGTTTCAGAGACTACCATTCCGGAACTTGAAAGTCTTATGGTTGGAAGGGAACTTCTTGAACGTCTTGATAGGGGTAAATCCAAAACAGGTGAAGCTGTTCTTGAGGCAAGAAATTTAAAGGTAAAGAATAATCGTGGTATTACAGCAGTAGATGGTCTTAGCTTTATATTAAGGGAAGGGGAAGTTCTTGGTGTTGCCGGTGTTTCCGGTAACGGACAGACAGAACTCTCGGAGATGCTTTTCGGACAGGTTAAACCGGAAGAGGGAGAGATCTATATTTCCGGAAACAGGATTCCCGGCGGCAGTCCATCTTCAGTAATAAAGACAGGTATGGCAAGAATTCCTGAAGATAGAATCAAAACAGGACTGTTTATGGATCTGTCGGTAAAAGAGAATATGATTCTTGAGAGTCATATTAAAGAACCTATTTCTAATAATGGTCTTATAAATATGAAGGAAATTCGTTCATTTGCTGACAATTGTATAAATAGCTTCAGTGTAAAAACAGATGGTATGGATGCTCCTGTGAAAAGTCTCTCTGGAGGTAATCTTCAGAAAGTAATTCTTGCAAGAGAGTTGGTGGGTGAACCAAAGCTGGTTGTTGCATGTCAGCCTACAAGAGGGCTTGATGTAGGCGCCATGGAATATGTTCATCAGGCTATGCTTGATCAGAAAGCAAATGGATCAGGTGTTCTTTTGATTTCTGATGATCTTGACGAGATATTTTTACTCAGCGACCGGATCATTGTTATGTATGAAGGAAAGATAATGGGCGAAATGAGCGCAGAAGAAGCAGACAGGGATAAAATCGGTCTCTGGATGAGCGGGGTAACATCATGATAAGTATGAGTATTGTAAAACGTAAACCTCTACCCGGGTGGATCATGCTTGTAATTCCTGTTGCAGCAGTATTTGTAACCCTCTTAATAACTGCAATACCAATTCTTATTGCAGGTGGTAATGTGTTTAAGGCCTATGGCGCTCTGTTCTATGGGGCTCTTGGAAGTCGGTTTAATCTTCTGGAAACTTTTGTAAAAGCAAGCCCCCTTATCCTTACAGGTCTTGCTGTGGCATTTGCTTTCCGGGCAAAATTCTGGAATATTGGAGCGGAAGGACAGTTATTCGCCGGAGCAATCATGGCAACCTGGGTTGGAATCTATTTTACCTGGCTTCCATCCTTTCTTGTTCTTCCGGTTATGATTATTTTTGGTTTTTTTGGCGGCGGCCTGTGGGCAACTATTCCTGCATTTCTAAAAACCAAATTAAAGGTTGATGATGTTGTAACAACACTTCTTCTAAATTATGTAATTCTGCATATCATGGGAGCTCTTTTATTTGGTCCTATGCAGATGCCTGGTTCTTCATGGCCAAGGTCTGCAGCTATAATGGAAGCAGCTAATTATCCGATGCTTATAGCAAGATCCAGGTTCCATCTGGGTATCATTATTTCATTTGTTGCCGTTCTGGTGATCTGGTTTATAAACAATAAAACTGTTTTTGGTTATCAGTCCAGAGGTGTTGGGATTAATATTAATGCTGCCAAATTCGGTGGAATAAATACCAATATGGTTATATTGAAGACAGCTATAATCTCCGGTGGACTTGCGGGACTTGCAGGTGTTGGAGAAGTAGCGGCGATTCATCATCACTTAATGATGGATGTGTCTACGGGCTATGGATATACAGGTATTGTAATTGCCATGCTTGGTAACCTTCATCCCATTGGCGTTGCCCTGGCAGCTTTCTTTTTCAGTGTTATAAGTGTAGGAGCTCAGACAATGAGCAGGGTTGCAGGAATTCCAATATACATTGTTGGAATTATTGAAGGTGTTGCTCTTATGACTATGCTTATATTCATTCTATTAACAGAATATAAAATACGGTGGACAAAATCATGATGAGTGAAATATTTTCTGCAGCGTTTATTACCGGTCTTATCGCAGCAACCCTGCGTATGTCGACACCTATTATCCTTGCTACTCTTGGAGAGATAATTACCGAAAGGTCCGGTGTTTTAAATCTGGGTATCGAGGGCACAATGGTTTTTGGTGCAGCTCTGGGTTTTCTTACAACCCTTGCAACCGGAAACCTATGGCTGGGCGTATTTGTTGCAGCTCTTGGTGGAATTGCTCTATCCTTATTAATGGCTGTTCTGGCTGTTTATATGGGCTTAAGCCAGCATGTTTCGGGTCTTGGCATAACGATATTTGCCAGTGGATTGGCGATGTTTGTCTATAGACTGGTTGTGGGATCTCCTATTGTTCCTCCGGTTATTGATCCCTTTACTCCAGTTGCAATACCTCTTCTTTCAAGAATACCGATACTGGGACCCAGTTTTTTTACCCAGTACAGTCTGACATATTTAACATGGGCTCTAATACCTATTGTTTCGATATTTCTTTTTAAAACAAGAGCAGGATTAAGAGTACGAACCATAGGTCAGAACCCCTTTGCAGCAGATACCGTTGGTGTTAATGTAAACCTTACAAGGACACTTTGTCTGGCGGCTGGTGGTGCGTTTTTCGGTGTGGCCGGAGCCTTTCTAACTCTTGCCCATCAAAATATGTTCCTGATCGATGTAATCGGCGGCAGGGGCTGGATCGCAATTGCCATGACAATATTTGGTAACTGGAATCCTGTAATGGGTGCCGTAGGTGCATTGATGTTTGGATTCCTGGATGCATTTCAGCTTCGGATGCAGACTCTTGGTGTAGATTTACCATTCCATATATTCCTTATGATACCTTACCTGATAACAATACTTGCTCTTATAAGTGTATCCAGAAAGGCAACAGTACCGGCTGGTCTTCTTAGGCCGTATAGACGGGAAGATAAAGGTTGATGTAAGTTATTGATAGAGATGCAAGATCTTGCGTCTTTACTGAAAGTGATGAAGGCAGCGGGGAATGTTTCCTGCTGCCTTTTTTATAAGTTTCTTTTATTGCTCTATAGTTTGAATTCTGGAATGTTTTGATAATCGATCTATCTTTTCTATAAAGAGTCCCATTAATATTACCATAACAATTGTGAACGAAAGCCGGATAATCATGAATTTGGGTCCCATAAAGCGTAATTCAACCAGTTCCTGTGGAAGTTTTATACATGCCCAGGCAGAGAGGAAAATAATAATATTTGCAACTCTTGCTCCCTTTTTTAAAAGCATGGACGCCATTGGGAATGCAATGTACAGAGGTCCTGTCGGCATCATCCCAACAAAAAGAGCCAGTCCCAGTCCTGTAATACCGGAAGCATGTCCAAGATATTTTACAACTATTTCTTTGCTTACCCATACAGAAAAGAGTCCCATAAGAACCATAACTGCCGGGAGTATAAATATTAGTTCCTTAAAAAGATTATATGAGGCTTCAATGCTTGAAGCTCTGTTTTCAGGGTAGAGGACCAGAAGAATAACTGCAGCAATGATAATCCCTGCAAGTACAACAAGACCGCCTTTTTTGCTTTTCTTTTGTCCGCCTATTTTTG
>CBDVAD010000246.1:0-5886 GCA_965371875.1 uncultured bacterium | reverse complement strand
AGACAAGAGAAGATAATTTTATTGAGCTTAAAAGAATACTGGATTCAGATCTTACGGAATTTATCAGGGTAAAACCTTAATGAAATAAGTTTATCTTAAGTAAAACCGATAACCTCATTAAATTATGTAATTATTAAGCTGCCCTATTTTGATTGACAGCTATGAACAGTAAAACTTATCATACAGCTATTCTATTCCCGGGGGAGAAACAGTAAACTATGATTAAAACAGGTATTATTGGAGCAACAGGATACGCCGGACAGGAATTAATCCGACTTCTTTATAATCATTCTGATGTAGATATTGTCCATTTGTCATCCCATAGTTATGCAGGCAGAAAATTATCTGAAGTTTATCCTAATTTCACAGGAATTATGGATATCGAACTTGCCGGACTTGATGCGCAGCAAATGGCTGACGATTGCGATGTTATCTTTTTTGCACTGCCCCATGGTATGGCAGCTGGTCAAATATCAGAGGAGCTTCTGAAAAAAGTTAAAATTATAGATCTTGGAGCAGATTTCAGATTAAAAGATAAAGAAGTTTATGAAAACTGGTACGATGTTAAACACCCCACTCCTGAGTTTCTTAAAGAAGCTGTCTACGGCTTATGTGAATTAAACAGAGAAGAGATAAAAAAGGCCCGTATTGTAGCAAACCCTGGATGTTATACTACATGTTCAATAACAAGCCTTGCTCCTCTGGTGGCAGGTGATTTAATAGATCTTTCTTCTTTAATAATAGATGCTAAATCAGGAATAACCGGGGCAGGCAGAACTTTAAGTCTACCAACCCATTTCACAGAGAGCAATGAATCCTTTAAGGCCTACGGAGTTGGTACTCACAGACATACTCCGGAAATTGAACAGGAGCTAAGCAGGATTGCAGGACAAGATATTGTATTGTCTTTTACTCCCCATCTTGTACCTATGAACAGGGGTATACTTACTACCTCTTACGCTTCACTGACAAAAGAAACGGACTCTGAAGAATTGATTGACCTGTATAAAGAATACTACAAAAATGAAAATTTTATTCGTATCTATTCAAAGAACAATCTACCGGAAACAAGATTTGTCAGAAATTCCAATTTTATTGATATCGGTTTAAAAACAGACAAGAGAACAAAAAGAGTTATAATTGTTGCTGCAATTGATAATCTTATTAAGGGTGCAGCAGGTCAGGCTGTGCAAAATATGAATATAATGTTTGGGCTGCCGGAAGATAAAAGCTTAAATGCCGTTCCGACTGTAATTTAAAGGACAATAGATGAACCCACAGAAAGATACATATATTCTGCCCAGGGGCTATGAGGCAATAGGCTTTAAGGGAAAGATAAAAAAAGAGAAGCCTGATATGGCTATTCTTTACAGCAAAACACCAGCAGTGACAGCCGGTGTTTTTACAAAAAATGTAGTCAGGGCAGCTTGTGTTGACAGGAATAAAGAGCTGGTAAAAAAAGGAGCAGCTGTCAGTTGTATTCTGATAAACAGTGGTAATGCAAATGCATGCACAGGAGCTAAAGGAGAGGAAGATAACAGAAATCTTGCCTCCCACATTGCAAATACTATGAATATCGAAGAAAGCTCTATCCTGACTGCATCTACAGGTATAATTGGTGTTAATCTACCAGTGGATAATATGCATAATGCGATTACTGAAGCAGCACCATTGCTTGTTCCTACCAGGGATGGTCTGGAGGGTGCAGCCGGGGCCATTCTAACAACAGATACAAACAGAAAGCAGTACAGTGTAACAATTAACATAGAGGGCTGTGATATTATTATTTCCGGTATTGCAAAGGGTTCTGGTATGATACATCCCAACATGGCTACTATGCTGGGTTTTATTATGACCGATGCAAACATAAGTCAGGACCTTCTGCAAAAAGCATTGAGTTGTACTGTGGATGACAGCTTCAATATGATCAGTGTAGATGGAGATACAAGTACAAATGATATGGTACTGCTTATGGCTAATGGTGAAGCTGGAAATAAAGAAATATTAGAGAATAGTGATAATTATAAACTTTTTTTCGAAGGCTTATTCTCTGTAAGCAGATCTCTGGCAAAATCCATTGCAAGAGATGGTGAGGGCGCTACGAAACTTATTGAAGTTGAAGTAACTGGCTGTAAAAACAAGAAAGACGCCAGGATAATAGCAAAATCTGTTATTGGCTCAAGTCTGGTAAAAACTGCAATTTTTGGAAGTGATCCCAATTGGGGAAGAATTATTGCAGCAATGGGATATTCAGGAGCAGATTTTGATCCCCTAAAGGTATCCATTTACTTTCAGGGGGCTCCCGGATACGTTTGTGTCATGCAAAACGGAGAACCTCATCACTTTGATGAAGGATCTGCGGATGCTATCCTTAAACAAAAGGATGTTTATATAACCATAAATATAGAAGATGGAAATTTTGCTGCAACAGCATGGGGATGTGATCTCAGTTATGATTATGTCAAAATAAATGCTGATTATCATACCTGACAGAGGAAAAAACAATGGAAAAGTATATTGAAAAAGCCAATGTGCTGATTGAAGCTCTGCCCTATATCAAGGAATTCAACGGGAAGATAGTTGTAATTAAATATGGCGGAAGTGCAATGACTGATGAGTCAATGCGTGAGAAAGTAATAGAAGATATTGTTCTTATGAAATTTGTAGGAATGAGACCGGTAATAGTCCATGGGGGCGGTCCGGCAATCAATAAAATGCTTGATCGTATAGGCAAAAAAACTGAATTTGTTAATGGAATGCGTGTAACAGACCAGGAAACTATGGAAACCGTGGAAATGGTTCTTTCCGGTGGTGTCAATAAAAGTATAGTGCATCTGTTCGCTGCTCATAATATTAAAGCCGTTGGTATTTCGGGGAAAGACGGTAAATTGTTTACTGCAAAAAAGCTGCTTACAGACAATGGAGACCTGGGATATGTGGGTACCCTGACTAATATTGATACAAGTTTGCTGGATGTACTTCTTAACAGTGGATATACACCTGTTATAGCTCCAATATCCTCAGATTTGGATGGAAATACATATAATATCAATGCAGATATGGCTGCCTCTGCTGTTGCTTCTGCTCTTAAAGCACAGAAACTGATATATCTATCTGATATTCCAGGTATTCTACGCAATATGGAAGATGAAAAATCACTAATCCATCAGACTACCCTTAAAGAGATTGAGGAATTGAAAAAAGAGGGAATAATAAGCGGTGGAATGATACCAAAAGTAGATTTTGCAGTCGAAGCAGTAAATTCAGGGGTATCATCAGTTCATATACTGGACGGAAGAGTAGAACATTCAATGTTACTGGAAATTTTTACAAAGAAGGGAATCGGTACAATAATTCAAAAGGAACAATAATGGAATCTATACAGGAAAAAGCAGGCAAAGTACTTATGCATACCTATAATTCAATACCCATAGCACTGGTATCCGGAGAGGGATGTTATGTAACAGACAGTGAAGGAAAAGAATATCTTGATTTTCTTGCAGGGATTGCAGTAAATGCCCTTGGATATAATCACCCGAAATTTAATACTGCCGTACAAAATCAGCTTAACAAAATTATCCACTATTCCAATCTTTTTTATAACGAGCAGCAGATAGATTTGGCAGAAAAACTTGTGTCAAACAGCCAATTTGATAAAGCATTCTTCTGTAACAGCGGAACTGAATCGGTAGAAGCAGCTATAAAACTGGCAAAAAAAATTGGTAAACTAAATAAAAATGGTGCTTCGAAAATAATTGCAATGAATAAATCATTCCACGGGAGAACAACAGGATCGCTGGCCTTAACAGGACAGATTAAATACCAGGAATCTTTCCTGCCTCTGCTTCCGGAAGTTACATTTGCTGACTTCAATGATTTTAATGATATGAAAAAGAAAGTGGATGATAAAACCTGTGCAATTATTATAGAACCGGTACAGGGAGAGGGTGGGATTTATCCTGCAGAACAGGAATATCTTGAAAAGGTTCGTGAACTGTGTACAAAAGAAAATATTGTACTGATTTTTGATGAAGTCCAGTGTGGAATAGGAAGAACAGGGAAGCTCTTTGCCCATGAACATTATAATATCTATCCGGATATTATCTGTCTTGCAAAAGGGCTGGGCGGCGGACTGCCTATTGGGGCAATACTATCTACAGAAGCCTTTAACCAGTTTGAACCAGGAGATCACGCTGCTACTTTCGGAGGGAACCCCCTGGTATGCACCGGAGCCATTGCAGTATTAACAGAACTGCTTGATAATAAACTACTTGAACACACTAAAAAGGTTGGTGTCTACCTAGAAACAAAACTTAATGAACTCAAAAACAAGTATAAATCAATAACGGAGATTAGAGGCCTTGGTTTGATGCTTGGAATTGAGCTTTCAATACCTGCAGGAGAGATCGTAACCAAATGCAGAGAAAATGGACTTTTACTGGCAACAGCAGGTTCTTCTGTAATACGTTTTGTTCCCCCTCTTATAGTAACAAAGGAAAATATTGATAAGGCGGTTAATATCCTTGATTCGGTTATGAAGGAGAATTAAACTGGAATAGAAAACTATAAAACAATAACAAAGGACTGATCCATTGACGGACAGTCCTGATTTTACAAATGAATAATTGTAGTTACTTAGAAAGAGAAACTGTAGCAAAAATACTAAAAGTCTTCAGCCTAAACAACCTGAATTTTACATAAGATCCTTAGGTTTTCTTGCAGTATTACCTGATTTTTCGCAAAAAGCAACATGTTTCATTTTACCGTCTTTAAAAACAGTTTTCATCTTTATATCACCACCCCATCTACTTACAAGCTCATGAGCTCCTTCTCGACGGGCATTTTTTGATACTGGTCCAGCCATTATTTCCTCCTGATAGCTATATAGCTATATAGCTATAACAGGTGGTATAGTATTGAAATTTCTATATTTTATCAAGTACTGTACATATTTACTTGAACTTATTTCAACAATTATTTAACCTGCACTATGAAAATTTTCCATATTCTTCTTAATATCATTCGGTTTATCTTTATCTTACCGATTATTATCTATCAAAAACTGATCTCACCTATGCTTCCAGGTTCGTGCATCTATTATCCAACCTGCTCCCATTACTCTAAACGCTCAATTATGAATCATGGAGTAATTAAGGGATTTATTCTATCTATAACAAGAATATTAAGATGTACAGGAACTTTGTTTACAGGAGGAGAAGATCCCGTCCCTGAAGATTTTACTTTTAAATATATCTCCAGAAGTTATAAAAACTTCTGGAGATTTAAGAAGTGACAATTACTGATTCATTTCAAGTGCAGCTTCATACCCGGCACTGTAACCTTCTTTAAAAGCTTCACTGTAGGCATCTCTGAAGGCATCTCTGTAGCCATCACTATAACCGGCATCATAATCACCATCATAGTATTCATCATCACTGTATTCATCATCATAATCATCAAATGTAAACTCAAATGATCTGGAATTTGGATTTGAAAGATCAATTTCAAACCTTGAATATTCATCACCGTCAATATCCACAGCCATTGCATCGAAAAGGAGTTCTTCATCTTCATAATCAGGAATATTGATATGGATAGACTCTCCATCACTGACTGTCTGACCATTTAAAAGATCATCATACCAGTCATCATGGCTTGTTGGTGAAACGTAGAGCTCTGTAATATCATATCCTGTACTATTGATAAAAAGAACTCCGTTTAATGCCTGACCAAAAATTACGATGCTTAACAGTAAAAATAAAAATATAAAAACTTTTCCTTTCATTAGATAACTCCTTCTTCCTCCAGCTTTAATCGCTTATGTTTTTTAAAAAAGGGATCAATACTTTCAATGCGTTCTGATTGAACCCCCCTTCGGGTATTATC